>WFMP01000070.1 GCA_015489035.1 Candidatus Altimarinota bacterium | reverse complement strand
TACAACAATAAAATTTCAATTATTATTTTTAAATGTTAATCATGAGACTTCTATTTCAATTACCCAACCATTTTTTATTTCTATATCGAAAAACTCTCAAAATAAATAAAATCACATTTTACAATTATCTTTTGTTTCTAATCTTTTAAAAAATTCTTTTTTATGAATATCATTACTATCAAAATTTAATACTTTTGTTATATCTACTTCCGCATCTTCGACCTGTTCAGCTTGTAATTCAGCTTTCTTAGTTTCTACTTTTTTTTCATATTTAATTTCTACTTCTTTTCCATAACCACAATTTTCACAGACTCAATTATAAAAAGACATTTCATCACAAGATGGACATTTTTCAGCCTCGATAGATAATATATTTATCAAGTTGTTAGTAGCTTCATTATATCCTCATTCTTGATTAATTTCTAATTTTTCTTCTTCAAATCAAGGAAGTTGTGGTTGTTTCATTTAAAACCATTACATTATAAAAAAATAACTAATTATATTCTAAGTAATTACTATATTTTGTCAAAAATCAACTTTTTATTAAATTGAATTTTCTTCATAAAAAAGTATTATGATTTATTGATTTTTAATTTTAATAATATTTTTTTCAATGAAAGATAGTATCAAGCTGTATGGTGTAAGAACTCACAATCTTAAAAATATAGATATTGAAATTCCAAAAAACAAAATAACTGTAATTAGTTGAGTTTCTGGTTCTGGTAAATCTACACTTGCATTTTCTACAATTTACAAAGAATGACAATTTAGATATATTGAAAGTTTATCGACTTATTTAAGATGATTTTTCAATCTTTGAGATAGAGCTGAATTAGATTATAGTGAATGACTTTCTCCTGCAATTGCTATAGAACAAAACAAAAAATGATGAAACAAAAGATCAACAGTTGGAACTATGACTGAAACAGATGATTATCTAAGACTTGCTTTTTCAAAACTTGGAAGTATTTATTGTTATAATTGTTGAAACCACATACATAGTCAAACTATAGACCAAATTATAAATCAAGTTTTTGATGTTTATAAAGATAAAAAAATATGGCTTTTATCGAATGGACAAAAATTTAAAGATGCTAAAAAATTAGATAAATATTTCAGAGCTAATCAAAAAAAAGTAGATAAATGAACTTGATTTACACAATTGTTAGTTAAATGAAAAGATTTTAATTCAGTATATTTTTATCTTGAAGAACCATCATTTTCAAAAGAAAATATGCCTGTAGAAGTTTTTTGAATTTATGATAAAATTACAATTAAGGAATGAATTAAACATAGATTACAAGAAGATTTTATAAAACTTTTTTCTACAAATGAGCAAATTTATACTTGTGAATTTACAGACAAAATAGATAGTAATTTAGATTTAAAATCTTGGACTATTTTTTCTTATTGTAGTAATTGTAATATTCATTTTCCAGAATATACTCCTGCACATTTTTCACCAAATAGGATAGAATGAGCCTGTACTGAATGTAATTGAACTTGAGAAACTTTACAAGTAGATTTAGAAAAAATTATAGATGAAAATCAATCTGTAAAAAAAGCAATTTTACCTTGGAGAGATTCTACAGTAGGACAAAAAATTCTTACAAAACTTTCTATGATGTATGAATTTAATCTTGATGTAAAATGGAAAAATTTAGATAAAGAATTTAAAGATATTATCATAAATTGAGATGACGAACTTTTGAAATTAAATATGTGATGAAAATTTGTTTCACTACATTATAATGGAATTGAAAGTATCATTAAAGAACAATATGAAAAATGAATGCTTACAAGAGATTTTCAAGCTATGGTAGATTTCAACACATGTCCCAAGTGTAAATGAAAAAAATTAAATGAATTTGCATTATCAATGTTTTTAACAAAAAACAAGTCCGGACTTGAAACCGATATTACTTATTATCAAAATTTAACTATTTGAAATTTAATCAAAGAATTTAAAAAATTAAAGATTTCAAAAGAAAAAGAAATTTTAACAAAAAGAATAATTTGACCATTACTTGATAAACTAGAAACTATAAATAATTTATGATTGGATTATCTTACTCTTGCAAGATGAGTAAATACTCTTTCTGGTGGTGAAATTCAAAGACTTAGACTTGCTAAACAGCTAGGAAACAAACTTTCTGGAATTATTTATGTTTTGGATGAACCAACTATTTGACTTGATACAGAAGAAAGTATAAAAACCATAAAAGCTATCAAAGAATTAAAAAAGTTATGAAATACAATTATTGTAGTAGAACATAATGAAGATTTTATCAAAAATGCAGACTATATCATAGAAATATGACCTTGAGCTGGTGATTTTGGATGAAATGTAGTTTTTTCTGGAAATATTAAGAAATTTTTAGAAGCAGATACACTTACTTCTGAATATGTAACTTGAAAAAAAGAAATTCAAGCAGAATTTGAACATACACCCATGAAAAAATATTTAGAAGTAAAAAAAGCACATAAACATAATTTAAAAAATATAGATATAAAAATTCCTTTATGATGATTTACAATAATTACAGGTGCAAGCTGAGCTGGTAAAACTACTATTCTTTATGATACAATTTTTAAATTTTTCAAAGATAGAGAAAGTATCACTCAAGCATATATTAGAACTCATTTGATGAAAAAATGATATTCTTGGACTGAAATTATGTCAAAACAACTTATAAATCCTCTTGATTATGCAAAATTTGAGAAAGAGGCTCTTACAGATTTTTTTCACAATAAATTAGAAATTGACACAATTCAATGATATGAAGATATCAAAAATTATGTTTACATAGACCAAAGTGCTATTGGTAAAAATCCTAGATCTTGTCCTTCTACATTTATTTGAGTTTGGGATGATATCAGACAACTTTTTGCAAATACTCAAGAAGCAAAAATGTATGGATTGAACAGTTCTTATTTTAGTTTCAATTCTAACAAATGAGCTTGTCAAGAATGTAAATGATATGGTTACAAAAAAATAGAATTACAATTTTTACCAGATACTTATGTAGAATGTGAACTTTGTCATGGAAAAAGATTTAGACCTGAAGTTTTGAACATAACTTGGAATGGAAAGACTGTTTCAGATATTTTGAATATGTATATTTCTTCAGCTTTAGAATTTTTTGATGCAATACCTGTAATTAAAGAAAAATTACAACTTTTGGAAGATATTGGTCTTGGTTATCTAAAAATGGGACAACCAGCTCACACACTATCTTGATGAGAAAGTCAAAGACTTAAACTTGTAAAAAATTTATTAAAAAAATATAAAGGGCACACAATTTACTTTTTAGACGAACCGACGGTAGGGCTACATTTCGTGGATATTGAAAAATTATTAAAAATTTTATGAAGGTTTTTGAACAGACAAGAAACCATAGTTATGATAGAACATGACAAAAATTTACTAAAATTTGCTGATAAAGTGATAGACATGCAAAACGGAGAGATAGTGGAATAATTTTAAAATATAATTTTCTAATATGCAAAATAAAATTCAAATTTATCAAACTCCAGAAGGAGAAATAAAAGTAAATATTGACTTAGAAAAAGAAACTATTTGGTTAAACCAAAAACAAATAGCCTCCATTTTTTGAATTGAAAGAAGTGTTATAACTAAACATATAAAAAATATTTATAAAGATCTTGAAATTACTAAAGAAACAACCTGTGCAAAAATTGCACAAGTTCAAAAAGAGTGAAATAGAGAAATCAAAAGAGAAATAGAATATTACAACCTTGATGTAATTTTAGCAGTCTGATATAGAGTAAATTCTTCAAAAGCTATAAAATTTAGACAATGGTCAACAAAAGTTTTGAAAAATTATATTGTTAAATGATATGCTTTGAATGAAAAAAGACTTATTGAGGAAAAGTATGAAAATTTTTTACAAGCTGTAAATCATTTGGAAAGTTTGGTAAAAAATAAAAATATAAAAGCTGATGAAATTATTTCTCTTATAAAAGATTTTTGAAATACTTGGTTTAATTTAGAAAATTTTGATAAATGAAATTTACCAGAAAAAGGGTTTACACAAAAAGATTTAAAAATATTATCAAAAGAACTTTACAAAGATATAGAAAAATTAAAACAAGATTTAATAAAACAAAATTTAGCTACTGAGATGTTTGCACAAGAAAAAATACAATGAAGTTTAGAATGAATTTTATGAAATATATTTGCAACAGCTTTTTTAGAAGAAGTCTACCCTACTATTGAAGAGAAATCAGCTCATTTATTATATTTTATAGTAAAAAATCATCCTTTTAACGATGGAAACAAAAGATCTGGTGCTTTTGCATTTATTTGGTTTTTACAAAAAGCTAAAATTGAATTTAGACAGAAAATTAACCCAAACACCTTGACGACTCTTACATTGCTTATAGCACAATCAGATCCGAAGGAAAAAGAAAAAATGATATGATTAATCTTACTGTTATTAAAATAATTTAAAACATTAATTACTCTACTAATGTACAAAACACTCACATTCGAGGAAATACAAAGTATCAAAAGTCCATTTTTTTCTAATTTAAAAAAAATATATGAAAAACAATGATTTATATATTTCAAACAATTTATAAAAAAAATTAATGAAGATATCATAGATGAAATATTGTATTTTTCTGCTTGAGAAATTTATTTTAGAATAGTTTTAGAAGATAATAATTTAGAGATAATAGATGAAAAACAAGCTATCAAACTAAAATTAACTGATGAAACAATATTAAAGGTACACAACAGCTTGAAGAAGAAAATAGATAATACTGGTAAAAAAAATATTGCAAATACTCTTGTTGAAAATTTTTGAAAAGAAAATATGGAAAATTATTTATGAAAACATTTTCTAGTTTATGATATTGAAACAGTTTGAAATATCCAAAATCTGAAAGAAACTAGATTTATGGTGTGATATGTTATAGATTCAAAAGATTATAAAGATGAAACAGCTCCAAAATACAAATATGTTTCAGAGAAAAATCTAAATAAATTTGTAGATTATCTAATAAATTATGATGGATACATTATTTGATATAATAATATTGCTTTTGATAATCCTGTAGTAGTTTATAATAGTGCTATACCAGAAAATGAATGGGATGAGAAAATAAAAATTATAAATGAAAAAAGTTTAGATTTATTTCATGTTTATAGTAAAATTTTTTGAAAAAGAATATGATTAAATGCTGTAGCTACAAACATAGTTTGAGTGAGTAAAACTCTATCTTCTTGAGCAGAATGAGCACAATTATTGAAACATTATAATGAAACTTGAGATCAAGCTGCACTTAATAAAGTAAAAAATTATTGTAAAAATGATGTTAAAATGACTTTAACTATACTGCTTTATCTATTATTTAATTGAAATATTTCTTATAATTGAGTTGAAAAAAAAATAGATATAGATTATATAAAAGAACATTGATGTTTAATAGTTGAAAATGAAATTAAAAATAATATACTGGGTCTGTAAGCCTTTATTTTCATATGTCAAAAATCTATGTGAAATAACTTTATAAAAGAGTTTCTGGATAATGAATTACAGAAAAAGGAAGATAAAAAAACAAAAGAAATAGAAATTCAAAAAATCAAAGAACAAAAATTTCATAAAATGAAAGAAAAAGAAGAATTAAAAAAAGTAATTCAAATAAACAATTGAACAAAAGAAAAAAAAGATAATAACGAAACAATCAAAAGTAATGAAGATGTAAAAGATAATAATGTTTATAAATTAGATAAAAATAAACAAAACGACTTATACATATGAGCAGTAGATAAAACAGATAGTCAAATAACGGAAATTGAAAATCTTACAAAAAAAGAGATAGCCGGTTATTTGGACAATAATACTAATTTAGATCAATCACTATTAAAAATGGATAACAACAAAGAATTAAAAGATACAAATAATCAAGTAGAGAAAGAAATTGATACAAATATTAAATGAGTGAAAGAAGAAAATAATAAAAAGGTAGTCAAATTTAAAAAAAATAAGTATAATAAAAACTTAAATTGGATAATTACAGAGTTTATAGTATGAATTACTCTTATATTAGTGTCAGTATACCACATAAATAATAATCTAGCCGAAAAAAAATTTATGCAATCATCTGTGCAATTACGAAGCAATACTTTTTTGGGTGTACTTAATAAAATGTGATGACTTTTTTCTAACGATACACAAAAAATATATGTACAAAAAAGAGAAAATATGATAAAAAAATTATCTCTTCTTGAGGTGAAGGCAAACAAGTGATGTGATATAAAAGATTATAAAGAGTTACACTACAAAATAGAAGGTTTTAAATCTAGTCTACTGAATACAAAATTTATTCCTTTGAGTAGATTTGTAAAAAATTATGATCAATATAATTTATATTTATATTCATTACAAAAATTAGTTAAAAGAAAATGTAGTAGTAGCATAAAAAATAAAAAATAATATTTCTATATCATACTGCATTTATTCCGATATCTCAAAGTTTTTAGATAGATTCCATATTATGTCTGAAATAACATAATATAATAACATTATTATTGCAACAGTTAGTTTTTAATTGATAAACACCTTTTATATGTTTCCGTATTTTTTATTAGCTTGACAAACTATATATTTTCAATGAATCTGAATTATATTAGCAACCATAGTATTTATTTATTGAATTTATAGATATAGTAAAAAGTTTAATCTAAAAACAGCTACGTTTATTAGTTTTTTACCGTTTTTTATAATAGTTCCTTATTTTTTGTGAAGGTATGTTTATAATTTACTTACATATCATTTTGTATTTCCAACAAGCTTTACAAGTTTAATATCGCCTTATGATTATAATTTTTCATTTATCTGATTTAGTTTTGGTATATTTTTTATGATATTTTTTTACATTTTATCTCTAAAATATAGACAAGAAAAATTAAAATCTATGGATGTATTTTTTTATTCAATATGTTTAAGCTTAATAATCCTATGACCTTTTTTATTACTTTGAGATAATTTTTACTGACTATGAACAAATAGTATTTTTTGAATAAATCCTCTCACAGTAAATACACATATCCCCATGTTAGAACTTAAAAGATGGCCTGTATGAATATTTGTGTCTTTATTGTGATTATGATTATATTTACTTACAAAAATAGTTTATCTAATCAGTAAAAAACCAGGGATTGGTTTATTTATAACTCCCTTATTATTTCTAGGATTAGCATACATTTTTCATTTTCAGTCATACCCAAAACATTTTATATTTTGAATGGATGTTAAATTATTATATTGCTATATTATGGCAGTATTAGTTCCCATAATTTTATATTTACTAACTTTAAATAAACAAAAATGATAGCATTTTCTATTTGACCTATAGCAATTCATTATTATGGTATTTTCTATGCTGTAAGTTTTATTTTATGATATTTTTTTATTAAATACATAATTGATAAAACTGATTTCGTTAATATCCAAAATAAAAAAAGTTTCTTAGATGATATATTAGTATATATAATTTTATGAGTATTACTTGGAGGAAGACTTGGATATGTATTTTTTTATAATTTACCATATTTTATACATCAACCTTGGAAGGTGTTTTATGTATGGAATTGATGAATGGCCTTTGCAGGTGCCTTCATAGGTGTTGGTATAGCAATGTTTCTTTTTGCTAGAAAACATAAATTATCACTTTATTCAGTATCTGACCTAATAGTTTGATTTCTACCATTTGGACTTTGACTTGGAAGAATATGAAATTATTTAAATGGAGAATTATATGGAAAAAAATGTTCTACTTACACTACAAATCATTTTTGATTTATGTGTCAAAACTTTTGAACAAACCATTTATATTTTGCAAACCAACTTTTGGAAAGTTTTTTAGAATGATGGTTGTTACTTGCTATATTTCAATATCTAATTTGGAAAAAATGAATATTACTAAATAGATGACTTTTAACAATTATTTTTATTTTGTATTATAGTGTTATTAGATTTTTACTAGAATTTATTCGTTGGCATCCTAAAGATTATATTTTATATCTTGGGTTAAGTAGATCACAATACCTTATGATATTAATATTTATTTTATGAGTTATTTTGTTGTATTTAAAAATTAAAAGAAATAAAGTTTTATAACTTGTTTTAGAGTTAAAAAAAACTATACTAACTCAAACCTTTGGGTTAGTTTTTTATTATTTAGAATAAATTTTAATGGATTTTAGAAATGTTGCAATTATTGCCCATGTAGATCATGGTAAAACAACTTTAGTAGATGCTCTTTTAAAACAATCTTGAACTTTCAGAGATAATCAAGATGTTTGAACTTGTCTTATGGATAGTAATGATCAAGAAAAAGAAAGAGGTATTACAATTTATAGTAAAAATACTGCTGTAAGTTATAAAGATACAAAAATTAATATTATTGATACACCTTGACATGCTGATTTCTCATCAGAAGTAGAAAGAGTTTTAAGAATGGTAGATTCTGTAATTTTGGTAGTGGATGCTTATGAAGGACCTATGCCTCAAACAAAATTTGTTCTTAAAAAATCTATAGAATTATGACTTAAACCTCTTGTTGTAATCAACAAAATTGATAAACCTACAGCTAGAGTAGATTATGTAGTAGATGAAGTTTTTGAATTAATGGAACAACTTGGTGCAAATGATGAACAATTAGATTTTCCAGTAGTTTTTGCAGCTGCAAGAGATGGTATCGCAAAATTATCTATGGATGATGAATCAGACAATATTATTCCTCTTTTTGAATCAATTTTGGAAAATGTTAAACCTGCAAAATCTGATACAGAAGCTCCATTTAGAATGCAAGTTGCAAACTTAGATTATGATAATTTTCTTGGTAGAATGTGAGTTGGTAGAATATATGAATGAACAGTAAAAGTATGACAACAAGTTATTGTTATATGAAATGATTGAGAAAAGAGAAAATGAAAAATAGCTGATATATTAGTAACAGAATGACTAAATAAAGTTAAAGCTAAAGAAGCAGTTGCTTGAGATATAGTCGAAATTGCTTGAATATCTGACATATTTGTATGAGAAACTGTTTGTGATAATGAAGAACAAGAACCACTTCCTGCAATTCATATTGACGAGCCTACTTACAAAATGAAATTTCTTGTAAATAACTCACCTTTTGGTGGTAGAGAATGAAAATATGTTACTTCTAGACAAATTAGAGAAAGATTAGAAAAAGAAATGGAAACAAATGTATGATTAAAAATTGATTTTACAGGTGATGAATTTGAAGTTGCTGGTAGATGAGAATTACATCTTTCTGTTCTAATTGAAACTATGAGAAGAGAATGATTTGAATTACAAGTTTGAGCTCCAGAAGTAGTTATGAAAGAAATAGATGGTAAAAAATATGAACCTATAGAAATAGTTACTATATTTACACCAACAGAATTTGCTGGTTCTATTATAGAAAAATTAGGTAAAAGAAAATGAGAAATGCAAGAAATGCAAGAAGAAAACGGAATTACAAACCTTACATTTAGAATACCTGCAAGATGACTTATAGGTTTCAAATGAGAATTCACAACTATGACAAAATGAGAATGAATTCTTGCTTCAATATTTGATCAATATGAACCATACAAAGGACATATCGAAAAAAGAGAAGTTGGTAGTATGATTTCTGGAGAACAAGGTTCAACTATGAACTTCTCACTTTGGAAATTACAAGAAAGATGACCAATATTTGTTACAGCAAAAACTGAAGTTTACGAATGAATGGTTATAGGAGAATATCTTAAAGGTTGAGATTTGGTAGTAAATCCTTGTAAAAATAAAAAACTTACAAATGTAAGAGCTTCTGGAACAGATGAAGCTATGAAACTTACTCCACCTAGACTTATGACATTAGAACAAAGTATTGATTATATTTGACCTGATGAATATGTAGAAATAACTCCTTCAAAAGTAAGAATTAGAAAGAAATATTTAACTGAAAATGAAAGAAAGAAACATAAAAAAGGATAGGAAACAATCTCCTACCCTATTATTTACGACTACTAGCTTAGGTTAGTAGTTTTTTTATGTTATTTTAGAAACTATCTTAAATTTAAGTGTTTTCCCATCTACTATAATTGTCGTATGTGTTGGTGAAATTTCACTAATTCATTCTTTAAGTAAATCTGTTTTTATTGTTTTAGTATGAGTCCCAAGCCAAGAAACAGTAACAGTTAGTCATCCCTTTGTTAAAGATAGAGATTTAATATCCTTTTTTTTAATAGTAATAAAATCTCCTGTTCAGCTTTCAAATTCATAAATATTACCTCATTTTTTAATATAAATATTTGTTCATTCTATCTGAATTTCACCATTTAATTTAGGCTTTAATGTTTCTGTTCATTTAGGATTGTTATTAGATTTATTTAATTCTTTAGGTATAGTAGTAAATGTCATTATTTTAGGAGATGTTAGTTTTGCTTTTATATTTTTTATTACTTTTTTTTCTTTTTCAGATCCTATATCAATATTTCCATAATTCACCAGTTTAGCTCATTTAGTAGGTAATGCATAATCTCTAAAATTATCAGAAAATCAATGGTCAAACATTTTATTTATAACAGTTCAGACTGTGAGTTTTCAATCAGTCTTTGTTCATCATAATTCACTATCAACACTAGATTTAATCGTATTTTCAATACCAGCCACAAATCATCAAGCAGAATCAGATTTTAAAAGTTTTTCATTCATAACTATTGTTCCCAACATTTTGATAGCAACTTCTTTTTTTTCTTTTGTATTTATTCATTTTAAATCTAATTTATTTAAATCTAATTTATTTAAATCTAATTTTAATTTTTTTAATGGCAATGTTTCTATAGATGATAAAACTTTTTTTATTATACTTAATTTTCCATATCATAATTTCTCAAAAGTTTTTGCAATTTTTTTGGTCGAAGCAGATTTTTCAATGCCAAACCGAGAATTCAAATGATTCTCAAACCATTTAATAATTTCTCTAAAAAATCACATAAATCATTCATCATCTTTTCCAAACAAACCATTATCTCCGAGATTATCAGTAATTTCTAAAATTTTTGGAGCTTTTGGATTTCAAGCAATTTTTGATTTTAAAGTCTTTAATTTAGATTGAAAAGTAGTAATTTCTTTTTCAACT
>WFMP01000069.1 GCA_015489035.1 Candidatus Altimarinota bacterium | reverse complement strand
TATATAGTAATTCTTTAGTTTGAGAGTTATTTAGTAGTGACAACAGCATCGCAGATAGAGCGAAGCGTTGAGGCTCCTGCCCCAATTTATGACTTCTTGAATATGACCGTTTCCTAGCAAGTGCAATGCCAAAGATTAGTTACAGAGAATATAATACTATGCTTTGATATAAGGATTGTTTCTAGCTTATATTTATCTATCTTACTAAAAGCAAAAAAAGAAGTTATTGAGTTTTTAAAGTATTTAATTGGTTTAAAAACTCGGAAGTTTTTTTAAGACCTTTTGCGACTTTTAATAATCCAGTTCTTTTAAAACCATTACTTTCTTCAAGTCCAAAAAGAAGACAATTTCTAGCAAATGAACTTTTTGGTATTTCTAAATATTCTGCCATTTCTTCAATGTCTTTTAACTCTTGTTCTGTGAGTTTTATACTTATTCTGCTTTCTCTTTTTATTGTGTCTAAAGGTTTTCTGCCTGCTTTTTTCATTTTGGTCACCTAAATATGATATAATTCTTTAACGCAGATAATACGGCTTTGCATTTCGTATGCGTAATATTAACATAAAGGTTTAAAAAATGGAATTATTAGCGAAGTTAAAAATAGATAATATCTATAAAGCAAAAGATTTTACTTCTAAAGATGGAGAAGTCAAAGCAGGTAAGTGGAAATTGCAAACTATGGAACAAGTAGAAACTGAACAAGGTATGCAAATGAAACTTTTTGATATTTCGGTGCCTGAAGAAGTAGGGTTAAGATATAAAGATAAAATTGGAGATATTGTAACCATACAAGTTGCTACTTATGTGAATAATGGGCGTGTTGGTTTTTATGGCATTTAATTATGAATTTAGAACTATTGGAAGAAATTCATATTTTAAAAGAGAATGGAAAATCAGATAGTGATATAGCTTCTTCTTTGGGTTTACAAAAAAATATATTACTAATGTGTTTACGAATGGAGAAAATAATTTCTAATAAATATAAAAATATTATTAATGAAAATCTTCTTTTGAATAATGACTTAGAACTCCTTAAACAAAAATGTATAAATTTGCAAAAAGAAGTTAATGATTTAAAATCATTAGATGAAATAAAGTTACTTGAAGAAATTTCAAATTATGAAAATTCTGTTAAAGAACATAGAGTTGAATATAATAAGCTTCAAGAAAAATATGGAAAAATTCCAAATTTTATAAAAAACTGGTTTGAATGATGAGAAAAGTACACAAAGTTTCCACGCAGGTGGAAATTTTGTGTACTGATTGAAGAATAAAAAACAGTTTTTTATGATTTTTATAGTTTTATTTTTTGAGTGTTGTTTCTTTGTATTTGTAATAGATTAAGGAATTATGAAAAATGAGTGTTTTGAGATATAATATGAAAAATGAAAAATTTAAAATGAAAGGAGCCACAAGCTCATTATAGTCCTGCAAGACTAGAGTTTGTAACCGATAAATGAATTATACAAAAAAATCTTCTTCTTGTAAAGATAATCCACAAACTTTTAATGAAGTACCTCTCTTGTTTAGCTATTTAATAACTCCCGACGCAAATAAAAAAGAAGATAAAAAAAGAATAATAAAAGACTATATATATAGTACAAAAAGTGAATTTTATAAGCTTGTATTGAAAAAATATAAAGATTGTAATGAATATGTAAATTCTATATTTATTAAGAAAAAATCTACTGGGGAATTAATGCGATTAGATTATAAAAAATCGCAAGAATATAAGATAAAAGATGATATAAATTATAAAAATTCATATATTAATTATGCCTATGAAAAGATAAATAATCCTACTTCTATTTTTTTAACAAGCACTTTGAATTCAGATAAATATCATCCTTTCTTTAAAAATGGAACTGTGCTTAATCCTATCCTTGAAAATGCTGACGATCCAAAAGAAGCATTTGATAAAATGGTATTTGATGGTTATGTAAAACTTGAAGAAGCTAGGGAAGATTTTTATAAGCAAAGAGTTTTTAGAGATGATAAACTAACAAAAGATAAAAGAGCTTTAATACTAGCTATAGAACCCCATCAGAGCTTTGTTTCGCATACTCATAAGCTTGAGATTATAGAAGAAGAATATATAAAAGAATATATACATTATACTATTGAAAATCATCATAAATTTGAACTTGGTAGGACTGAAATTGCATTATTTAAAAAAGCATTTGACATCATAAAAGATGATTATGAATTAACATATAAGAAGACAAAAAATGGTGATTTGTATTTCTTGAATGATTATATATATTTTAAAGTATTAGAGCAAAAGAGTGATACAGAGATACAGTCAATAAGTAACTATATGACAAAGTATATAGAGCAGTCTTATATTATCAATGGTGATGAATTTGAAAAAAATAAAGATATGAAAAAAGACCCTGTTTTGTATTCTGCATTTGCTCTTTATATTGCTTCATTGAAAGATAAATATATTCCGAAAAAAGATGGAACAAAATATAAAAAAATAAGAAGAATTAGATATGCAAGACTTTTAATATCAAAAGAAGTATATAGAAATATAATGACTAAAGAATTTATAGAATTTTTAATAAAAATTGGAAAATATTATAAACAAAATATGTATTTGCATATTACAAAGCTTTTAGAATCAAATGATTTAAATATATATAGATATTATAAGATTGATAATGATACAGGAGAAATAAAAAAGAAAAAAGTTTACTATTTTGATATAGAAATTGGAAATTTTAGACAAAGAATTGATGTTATGATGAATAATATATATAG
>WFMP01000068.1 GCA_015489035.1 Candidatus Altimarinota bacterium | reverse complement strand
TGATAAAGTGTTTATACTTATTTATAATGAAACTTAAAGATATATTTATTTTATTATATTAAAAATTTATGTTTAAAAAAATTATATTATTATTTTCTCTGAGTTTATGAATATTTTTTGTAAATTTTTCTTATGGTGATGCATTAGATACTGTTTTATGATCTGGTTCAGCTGCATGAAAATATCAAATAGTAACAGCTGATAAAGCTAGTTTAAATGTTAAGACAAAAGTACAAAAAACTGCTAAACTTTTATTAAATCTTACAGTTATAATTTGAGTTGCTGTATTTTTGTTTGGAGGTATTAGAT
Organism: Candidatus Altimarinota bacterium; assembly: GCA_015489035.1. Classification (GTDB taxonomy): domain Bacteria; phylum Patescibacteriota; class Gracilibacteria; order Absconditabacterales; family Absconditicoccaceae; genus S009-33. The sequence goes on along the minus strand of WFMP01000068.1, from coordinate 3,549 downwards.
TTATGATGAGTATGTGAGATGATTCTAAAGCTAAAAAAATAAGAGATAATTTAATAATTTCTATTTTAGGCTTTATTATAGCATTTTGAGCTTGGATAATATTACAACTAATTTTATCTGCAGGAACTACTATATCTCATATTTAGAAATTAAAATTAAGATTAAAATGAAAAAAATAATATTATTAGTTAGTTTACTGTTTTGATTAGGAATTACTTTATCTTATCAGGTGGATCTTCCAAATTCAACAAATGATATAAAATCAGAAAAAAAAATAGAAGTTTCAGCCAATAATAATTATTATCAAGATTTATCTAAAACTATAAATAGTTATCTTTGGTTTATTTTTGGTTCTGTTGCTTTATGAATGGTTCTTTATGGATGAATTTTATTGATAAGTTCAAATGGAGATCCTGCAGAACTTAAAAAAGCAAACAAAATACTTATTTGGTGACTAGTTTGAATTTTTGTTTCATTGTTAGCATACTTGATTATTAGATTACTTATTAATTTATTCTAAAAAAAATAAAATGATTTCGAAAGTTTTCAGTGTAACAAATATTTGACTTGAGAGTTTTACGATTACGGTAGAGGCAGATAGTAGTAAATCTATACCAACTATTGAAATTGTTTGACTCGCAGATACTTCTGTAAAAGAAGCAAAAGAAAGAATTAGATCAGCATTTAAAAATTTGAATATAAAATTACCAAATAGGAAATTTATAATAAATCTTTCTCCTTCGAATTTGAGAAAAACTTGAAATAGATATGATTTACCTATTGCTGTAGCTATCTTACAGTTAGTTATAGACAATATAGACAACAAGTTAATTAGTGAGTCTATATTTGTATGAGAATTATGATTGGACGGTGATATTAAGCCTATTCAGTGAATAATTCCTGTAGTTGTAAAATGAAAACAAGAATGATTTAAATATTTTTTTGTTCCTGAAGATAATTCTCAAGAAGCAAGTTATATAAAATGAGTAAATATAATTTCAGTTAAAAAATTAGAAGATGTATTAAATATTTTGTTAAAACAAAAGGAATTAGAGTTTGTGCAAACTAAAAAAATAGAATATGAAGATAAATATGATGTAGATTTTGCTGATATAAAATGAAATTTTTTACAAAAAAGAGCTTTGATGATAGCTGCAGCAGGTATGCACAATATTTTGATGGTTTGACCTCCTTGAAGTGGTAAAACAATGTTGGCAAAAGCTATTAAATGAATTTTACCAGATATGACAGAAGATGAAATTATTACAACATCCATGATTTATTCTATCAAATGACTTTTAAATAAAGAACAACCAATTATTTCTTCAAGACCTTATAGACCTGTTCATCATACTGCTTCTAGTGTAAGTATTGTGTGATGATGAGCTGGTTTGCAACCTTGAGAGATTTCATTATCTCATAATTGAATACTGTTTTTTGATGAATTACCAGAGTTTCCTAGACAAGTTTTGGAAGTACTTAGACAACCACTTGAAGATAAAAAAATAGTGATTTCAAGAGCTTCTGGTTCTACAACTTACCCAGCTGATTTTATGTTTGTGTCTGCTATGAATCCTTGTAAATGTGGATATTTTCAAGATAAGGAGAAACAATGTACTTGTAGCATAAATGAAGTTAAAAAATATCAATGAAAAATTTCTTGACCATTACTTGATAGATTTGATATTCTTTTGGAAGTACCTAGACAAAAAATAGACAAGATATTGTCTAAATGAAAAGAAGAAACTTCAGCTGAAATTAAGCAAAAAATAATAAAAGCTGTGCAAATACAAAGAGAAAGATTTAAAGATGAAAAAATAAATTTTAACTCTCAAATGGATCCTAAACTAATTCAAAAATACTGTCCATTAAATGAAGATGTCGAAGCTACATTAAAGCTTGCTTCAAACAAATTATCTTTATCTGCGAGATCAGTGCATAGAACAATTAAACTTGCAAGAACTTTGGCAGATATTGCAGAACATAAAGAAATACAAAAAGAAGATATTTTAGAATCATTACAGTATAGAAGTAAATCTATGTTTGTAGAAGATTAAAAAACTACCATAAATTAATGTGGTAGCTATTTTTTTATTTATTTAGAGGAATTTTAAATATAAATTCATTTCAGTTTTCTGATTTTATACATGTATCATAAAGTCATGATGATTTAAACTCATTAATTATAGATGTTATATTATTATTAGTGGTAGTTAAGTTATGATTAGTATAAAGTGCTTGAATTGTTTTATTTCATTGTTTTGAATAAACTTCCATTTCTCAGTTATATGATCATACTAATTTAGCTATTTCATGCATTCATACTCAATAATTTATTCAGCTTTCTTTTTTTGTACTTTCTCATTTTTTAAATAATACGTCTTTTATAATACTTTCATTCATTCATTTTCAATCATCTGCTATTTTAAGTATAAGTCTTTCTGATCAAATTAGACATGATAAATATACATCTATTTTTTTTGCTCATGCTTGTTTTGCATTTGTAATTGTATTTATAAATATTCTATACAATGGAGCATTAATTTTTCAAAAATAATTTTTTAATTCAAGTTTTTCTTCATTATACCCTTCTTTTTCTGTAAATAAATTAAATATTTTTGTTATAAAATTAGTCTTAATATTATTTGTAGAATTTTTTGATATAAGCCTTTCATCAATATTTGATATTTTTCAAGAAGTTATACTTATATCTCTATATAAATTATCTCACATAGTTCATATTATACTATGTTCTAAATGTAAATCAATATCTATATTTAGTTTTTTTGATATTTTTAAAACATCTTTCATTATTTCTGTAGTATCATATTCTTTTCAGTAAAGTATTTCATTTAATTTTTTAAATTCTCCTTTTAATTGTTTTTGAATTTTATTTTTATCATTTTTAGGATTATTTTCCTTTAGTTTATTAGAATATTCATAAATATGTAGCATAATATATATTATATCATGTCGAATTCAATCATCTAAATCACATATTTGTTTTACTATTTCATTAGCTTGTTTGTGAGTTCTATCATCTAGTAAGTATCCATTTAAAACATTAGATAATTTTTTGTATAATTTTTCTAACTGTTCTGGTTTTTCTGTAGAATCAATCTGTTTTGTAGAATCTAATAATTGCATAGTTTTAAATAATTTAATTAAAAAATACTGTGGTTGTATAATCCTATTTTAATTAAAGTCAATATAAAAAACTATCAAATTTTTCTTCTGGTTCTGGTCTTCACAAAATAGCTGTTTCTTTATTAAAAATTATTGGCCTTTCAAGAAGTTTGGGTGTGTTTACCATAGCTTGTAGCAATTCTTCGTCTGTGCTGTTTTTTGTAAGTCATAATTCTTTAAATTCTTTTTCCTTTGTTCTTGTAAATTCTATTACTTTTAATCAAAGTTTTTTTTGTAATTCTTTTAGTTCTTCCAAATTTAATGGTTGTTTTAAATATTCTCTAATTTGAAATTCTTTTCCAGTATTTTTTAGTATTTCAACTCATTTTCTTGATTTTGAACATCTTGGATTGTGTAATATTG
>WFMP01000067.1 GCA_015489035.1 Candidatus Altimarinota bacterium | reverse complement strand
TCCAGTTACAAGAAAAGATGTTACTTATGGATATAATTGGGAAGAAAAAGATAGGAGGAGCTAAGTAGCTACCCCCTTTAAATATTTCTCAATTTTTACTCTTTTATCATCCACTCGTAAGTCAAAAAGATAAATTCTTCTCTCACTAAAAGTTTCTTTAAAGCTCTCTGCAATTGCTTCTATCTCTTTCTTGTTCTGCTTTTGCCTTGATTTTATCAAGTTCATTTGAAGAGATTCTAATATTCATTTTAGTTTCTTCTTTTTTAACAAATGATTTAGCTGATTTTTGTAATAGTTTACTATTTTTGTCATCAGTTTTGATTTTTGATAAATCTATACCGTCTAAAGAATCCATTAACTCTTTTTCTTCATTATCAATATAATTAGTTTTCATCAGTTTCCTCCAATAAATATTTAAACCTTCTGTCTTTAAAGATTGTTTTCAAAACAAACTTTTTGCCATCCATAACATAAGGAGTACAATGTAGGCTGCGACTGATTATCATGAACGATAATTTTTCTGCATCCCTTAAATAGTTAATCTAATTTTATCAGTTGTAAATTGGTGAATTAACATTTGAATTAAATTTTGATAAGGTATTGAACTCTCTAATGACTTTCTCTTAAGTTCATATAAATCATTTTCTGAAATTCTTATGGAAATTGCTTTTTTCTTTTGATGTTTGATAATTGATTGTAGTTCTTGTGTACGCTCAACAATATCACCTTTACTTTCCCATTCTCCGCTCTCTACGCTTTTTAATATGTCAAGTTCAAATTCGTCTAAATTAGCCATTGTTAGCTCCTTTTAAATATTTTAACTTCAGTTATAACGTCCACACTTGTCAAGACAACTTATTTGTTGTGTGATTTTTGATATAAAAGTTCAGGGTCTAAGTCTAAATGATTATCCCACTCGATACTGTCAAAACATATTTTTACACTCTTAAATAAGGTTTCATTTTTTAACTCTTTAAATTTTCCTATTTCTAAATATGGTTTTACATCAAATATTTTTTCTTCTTCATTTTCAAACTTTAATAATAAAAAATAATCATCTAATGGTTTTACATCTTTAACTGCTAAATACATTTTGCACCTCCTATTTTAAAGGGTCGATTTTAAAAGGCAGTTCACCATTTTGAGCTAATTCCCAATCAGCTAGTAAATCTTCTTGTCTTATTTCAACCCAAGCTAAAACTAACCTAAGCTTCTTTTTATTGAGTTTACCTTCTGTTAATTCAACTTTCCTTATATCTATAACAGCTCTATCATCTTGATAATAAACATGAATATGTGGTGGATTATGCTCATTTGGAGCACAATACATTCTGATAATTATTCCATAAAACATTGATATTGTTGGCATCTATATATCTCCTTTCTTTTTTGGTACAAAAAAATTAAATTCATCCTTTTCTATACCTCCAGTATATACAAATAAGTCAAAATCTAAATTAATTTTTTCAAAAGCTTTTTTTATTTTATCATTATCTATGTTCATATGAAATGGAATACTCCAAACTAAGCAACCTATAAAATTATCATCTAATTTATATTTTTTTGATTTCTTAATAAGTTTGGTAAGATGACCATTGTTTTCAATGAAAATTTTATTGATTAAACTTTCCACATCATCTATAATCTGTATATGGAAATTATCCAAATATTGAGCAACTTGATTAATATCTCTATTTAATTGACTTCTTTTCTTAGAATCAAAAATTTGTAAATTTTCACCATCGTATATATCTTCTTGATTAGCTATAAATATATCAATTTCACCTAAAATACCTTGTAAATTACTGTAGTTTAAACTATCTATTTTTAAATTTATTTCAAAAGTTCTACTTCTTAAAAATTCATTTTTTTGAAGTAAACTATAACCATCAATATAATTATATAATCTTGAAATACCTATATCTTTTGATTCTTTAAATTTAACTTCAAAATTATAAATTCTATTATGTTTCTCCATTATTAAATCACAAGAGTCTTTTGTTCTTGTGGAATCAACTATTGTATAACATTTACTATATAAACTTTGGTATGTGTGAATTTCTGCATTGATTGAATGTAATTTTCTTTCAAGATATATACCTCGTTCCTTCTTAATTTCATTAAAAGTATCTTTGATTAACTTTTGTGGTAAATTATCATAAGTAAATACAAACTCTACTCTTAAAACTATATGCTCTATTAAATACTTTAAAAGTGGAACTGTTAAACTTTTTTCTTGTTCCTCTAAAATAATTGCTATTAAATAAGTTAAAATTATTTTGTTATTTTTACTTAAGTTTGATTGATTTTCATCAAATTCTTCTACAATTTTTAGCCAATTTGTTGGTAAAACTTCAGATTGCATTTCTTTCATTTTATTTTTCACTTTGGTAATATTGTTTCTCTATTTTGATTGTACTTTGATAATTCATAATTTTTATAAGCTACATTTTTTGATGTATTGGCGTAACAATAGTTACAACCATGAGGACAAGTATTATATTGCCCTATGTCTTTACTTTTTATACAACCACATTCCGTTCTTTGCCCTTTGTCCTTTAGTTTATAGTTTTTTCTATTTATATTTTGATCATCAGAGAATAAATTTGGTTCTTCAAATTCGACTCCTAAGAAACTCATCAATTCTTTTTCATGTGAAAAAAGCTTAATCATTAATTCATCATCAATACATTTATTATGATGTATATCAAAAATTTCTAAATCTATTTTTTCAGAACAAGTTGCAATTTCAAGTTTCCATTTGTGATTTAATTGCTGTAACCCATAAGCAAATTCTTCCATTGTCTTCTTTGTGAACTCTATATAATTTACTGCTTTTAAGTTATTTTGAACTTTTTTATAAACACCAATATCTGCAAAACTAAATACTAATTGCTCTGTGTAATTATATAACTCATTACCGATATTTTCAATCCTATTTAGTAATTCTTTAACATCAATTTTATCTGTTAAGATTAAAGGGTCATATCTCCAAATAACTTTTTCTTTTCCTATTAGTTTTGATAGTTCCTTAAATGTTTCTATTCTATTTTTTACAGATGGAACTTTTTCTTCAAAATTTTCAATATCATAGTTATTTAGAGTGTATTGAAAATAAAAGTTTTTAACTTCTTTTTGTAAAAAAGAGATATATTCTTTTTTCATCATAGGTTTAGGATTTTTAGTCCAAAAAACTACAACTTTTGTATCTTTAAATGACACATAAATAGGTTTTTGATTAAATGGATTTATCCATTTAATATATCCATTCTCCCATCTGTTCTTAAACCATTCAGAATAAAAAGTAGGTATGTCTGTTGAACGACTAGCAGAAATTATAATTGGTGTTTGTGCTTCAACTTCTATATTTTTATCTGTTATTATTTTAATTTTATCTTTCATACTCTACCTTGTAAAATGGTATATGCCATAAGCTATATGTTTTTTATATAACATTGGATATTGCCCTGCTATATTACATCTCTTGATTTTAGAATTATCACATTTTGAATAACAGTGTTCTTTAATATCTTTCATCCAACCACCTTTATAATCTAAAGGATACAGAATTTTAAAATCTTTATCAGTACTCTCTTTGTACTCATTTATATTCCCATGAATCATTTTGTATCCATTGGGAGCAGACGCACAAAAGGCTTGTTTGTCCAAATTGTCGTCATCAAACAACAGTAACTGTAGGAACAATTTTTGATAAGACAAGAACACCATTGACAACTTGGTTGGAAGCTGCGTGGCATATAACAACAGCAAAAAATGGTATGTCT
>WFMP01000066.1 GCA_015489035.1 Candidatus Altimarinota bacterium | reverse complement strand
TTAGAATGCTGTGTAGGAAAATCAGATAGTTTATCGTCTTTATCAATTTTAAGTGTTAGAGAATTAGTACTAGTGTATTGAATAAATAATTCATCTTTATGATCTCCATATTTGATTTCACCGATATAATAAAGAGAGTCTGAGTGAAAATAATTTGTTGTAGTGTTAAAACTAGAGGTGTTTACTTTAAAATTCCAGTCTCCTATGAATTTATTTCGGTAATCAAAGGGCTTTTTTTTACAGCCAAATAAAATTAGACTTATCAATATAATCCAATATATAGTAGAGTGTTTTTTCATTTTTAATGTGATTTGGGGGCGGAATTACTCATTTATATTATTTTTTGTTAAGTTTCACAAGGTTATTCCTTATGTCTTGTTTTAAATTCTTGTTTCCCCAAAGGAATCCCATCTGTTATAAATCCCTGCAATAATAAGCCTTTCAAAGATACAATCAAAATATCTTCTATTAACTTTACTCAAGTTTCGCACCCTATAAACACTACGTTTGAAATGGATTGTACTTGTAAAAAAGTAGCATAAAAACCAGTCTTATTGACTGATTTTCTGTATCTTAGTGGTCATCAAATCAAAAAAGTACATTATGCTACAAAACAAAGATATTGCTAAAATTCAAGAAATAAAAACATTTTTTGATGACAGTTGGACTCAAGCAGATTTTTTATCAAAACAACTTGCTTTATTTAAATTTTCCAAAACCTCTAAATTCTTTACTAATATTAAAAAATCTGGAATTTCTGTTTGGGATATTTTATCAGTACTATTTGTAATGCCTTTCACTAATACTCCCACTGTCAATAGCCTGTTTACTACTAAAATGGCTATTAAAAGTAAAGGTAAAAAAGATAGTTATTATCGCTTACTTGAAAATAAGAATATTAACTGGAGGTTTCTGTTATTGTTGTTTGTTAAGCGTTATCTAAATCTTGAAAAAAAGTTTACCAACTCAACAGAAACACCAAATTGTTTGATATTTGACGATACTGAAATCAGAAAATCGGGAAAAAAAATTGAGGGAGTATCAAAAATCCACAGCCACGTATCACAATCTTTTATATTTGGCTATAAGCTACTCTTAGCAGGGTACTGGAATGGAACTGTCTTTATTCCTGTTGATTTTAGTTTTCATCGAGAAAGTAAAAACAACAAAACCAAAAGATATGGATTGACTAATAAAGAATATAAAGCTCAAAAGAAACGCAAAAGAGCTATAGGATCCTTTGTTTTAAAACGCTACAAGGAATTGAATCTAAAAAAGAATAATCTAATCATAGATATGTACAAGAGGATTAATCAAAGAAAAATCAATGTTGACTACATCCTTATGGATAGCTGGTTTACCACAATGTCGTTAATAAAAAGACTTAAAAAAGTCAATATTGATGTGCAAATAATAGGAATGTACAAATATAACAGCAAGATTGAAATTGAAGGAAAACAAAGATCAATAAAGCAACTTCGAAAATCAAAAAAAGGACTAAAGAGATCTAGAAGAACTGGATTTTATTATATGTCATTTATAGGAGAAATAGATGGGGTCACTATTAAAGTATTCTTATCAAGAAGAGGTAAAAACGGAGCTTGGCACACTGTTGTGTCAACTGATACCTCACTATCATTCAATAATATGATAGAGATATATAATATAAGATGGACTATTGAGGTGTTTTTTAAGGAAGCTAAGCAGTTACTAGGATTGGGTAAGTGCCAGTCAACAAATTTTGATGTTCAAATAGCTCAAACTACAATAATAATGATTCAATACCTTATGATGAGTCTGAAATATAGGGTGGAAGCATACGAAACCATCAATGGATTATTTAAGGATTTAAAGCAAGACTTTATCGAACACAAGCTTAATGATAGATTGTTTGCTCTTATTCTTGAATTATTGATGTTTTTGGAAAGCATAGGTATATGCTGCGATATTGAGATAACTACCAGTAAATTAATAGCTTACTCGGATAAGTTTGATTTTCTAAGAAATTATCAAATCTCTGAGAACTACCATAAATCAGCAGCTTAAACCAAGGTGCGAAACTTGAGTTTTTTATTTTAACGACAGGAAGCTTACTCTATTTCAGAGAGCTTGATACCCCTGGATACTTAAATGAAGTTCTATTTAAAGATGCAGGAAGAGTTCTGTCAGTTGTAGAAAATCATAATGAATCAACTTTTTTCTATTTAGACAACTTATTAAATCATCGATATTCTATTTGGTTTGTTTTTACGGTTTTGGGGCTTATTTTAACCTATTTCCAACCTAAAAATACACGTAAAGACATTTTTATCTTTTCTTTCTCTTTAATTATTAGT
>WFMP01000065.1 GCA_015489035.1 Candidatus Altimarinota bacterium | reverse complement strand
GCAGCGTCAGATGTGTATAAGAGACAGTTAAAAAAACATATCTACTTCTTCTAAGTTTTTTCTTTTCTTTATTGATTTCTTCAAAAATATCTTTATCCAAAAAATCTTCTGTAAGTTTTATAAAATTTTTTTTCATTACCAATATTTCAAGTTCATTCTTGCTATCAGAATTTATTATATCTCTTATTCTTGAAATATTTTCATCTAAATTTCAAGTATTTATTTTGAAATAATCATAATGTACTGTTCTAAAATTATCTCAAATTAATGTAGATAATTGATCTATTTTTGAATATAAAATTTTTTTTAATTCTTCTATTTTTTTTCTATCCATTTTTTAAATATATTTATTAAAATTAAAATGAATCTGCAAATACATCTTCTTCTTCCTCAAATGGTTTTTTGAATATACCTTCTTTTATTTGTTCAGTTATATATTGTAATGTTTTTATTTTAACATCAAATCAATATTCATCTAATTTAACATAATCAAATATCATTCTTCCTTCTATAAAATCTACTAATGTTTTGTATAAAATATTATTGTCCCAACCAATATATTTGTAAATATTTCAGAAAGATTTTTCATTTTTTGTAAGGTATATATTCATCATATCTCAAGTCACTATCTCATAATATAATTCATATTTTTGTTTATTATATCTTTTTAATGGCCAATAATTATTATTTATCATAGCATCTATAAGATTCATAAGAGAGTTTTTAAGTATAGTTTCTTCTTCTGTTAAATCTTCATTAGGTCTATTAAGCCTAAATCTTATAAGAATATTATGTTTAAGTCATGGAATATCTTCTGTTGTACAAAATTTCTTTTCACCTTTTTCTAAAGGAAGTGGTATTTGAACAATACAAGTATTTACATTCGCAAATACATCACGATAGTTAAGATCTCATTTGTCAGAATAATATTTAAGAATTGACAAAAATGATTCAATAGTTCATACATGGAATGTAGAAAATAGTGGTAGAGAGTTAGCAATTTCATTTACAATTCCAAATACTTCATATGTTCTTAGTTCTCATATAACACAAAGATCCAAATCGGCTCTTTTGATAGCCATAATTATATCTTTATATTCGTCTTGGTCTTCATCTGATGCTTCTATTTGTTTTAGATGAAAATCGAATCATTCAATAGGGTTTTCTATCATCATAATATTTCTATTTTCTTTATTTACTTCTCTATTATATTCATAATATTTCAAAAGTAAGTTTTTTAATGAAGTTGATTTCCAAGAGTTTGTTTTTCAACATATCCAGAAAGTTCATTTTGTAGCAGATGATAATTTACTAAACACTAAATCAACATCATCTTTATTGTATGATAGTGGAAAATCTATATCAAAATGTTTAAGTTTATATGTAGGATCTAAGAAATAATCTTTATTTAAATTATCTTCTGGGATAATATATTTTCATACATCTACTCAAGATTTTTCTTTAAGCTCTTCTACCGAATATGTTATTCATTCAGTTTTTCTTAGATTTAGATAATATAGACCATTTTTTCTAATTATTAAACATCTATATGAAAATCTACCAACTTTAAGATCTGTTACAGTAATGGTTCATGCTAATTTTCATCATATAGTAATAATATCAGAATCTAGTTGATTTAAATCAAAATCATTTATTCATTTTACTCTCATAAATTTATATTTTCATTGGTATCTTACAGAAATATTTATTTTATATGGATTATCCTCATCTTTGTAGAAATATGTAATATTAAAATCTCAAAAATCCATATTTGTCATATTGTTTGCAAGATATGTTAGTAAGAATGGATTTGCTACTTGATCAAGTCATTTTACTCTTACCGCCTTGTATTCATCCATTATAGATTTCCAAGAAAAGAATATATTTTCAGGTAATATTATAAACTGATATTTTTTTTTATTTTGTATATAATATGATATATCTCTTATATTTCTCAATGTTAAATAATCTTGTGTTATAAAAATATATTGTTTAGTATTATCTTCTATGATAAAGAAAATATCTTTTATTATAAATTTTTTAGTTTTAAAATCTGCCATGATTTGTAAATATCATAATTCTTCATCGAATGAATTTCATTTTTTATTATTTTTTCATTTAGCAATATTTTGTAAACTTTCTATTACTGAAAATCTTTTCTTAATTTGAGGTATTACATCTAGTTTTGTATCAATTTTTTCCCAGATACTTCACATAGTGTTTGATATGTATTTAATAGAAAAACATTTTACTAAAATATCATCATTTAGTGGAGAAGTATATACAAAATCAATTTTTTTTTGATTTATATAATTATTTAAAGATAATAATTTGTCTGGAGTTCCTCACCATTGTAATATAGCTCATTTTACAAGTTCATTTATCAAAAAATTTGATGAAACATTCAATGTTCTTCTTGGAACTATCATATATTTTATTTCGAAATCTTCTTTAATTAATTTTTTAATATCTTTTTTAACAGATATTAGTAATTGATTTTTTTTCTTAAAAAACATTATTTAATAATAAAAGAATATAAAAGTATTCATATTGAAAGAATTCATGCAACTATTAATATTTTATCAAATATATATTCTCATGTATGATATATTTTGATATTATAAGATTTAATAATTTGTTTGTACTGGTTTAATATGGTGTCTAAAAATTTATAGTCTACTTTTATAAGTTCTTTAGAGTCTACTTTTTTATACACTAAAAATATTTCTATGAATTTTGTAAACATTTCAAAGTCACTATATATCCCATATATAATTATAGAATATATGATTATAAATATACTATCTGCCATGATAGAATTAAATACTTTGAAAAACGGAAATATAACTACAGACATCCCAAAAAGATAGAAAGTATAAAATATTTTATCTGCTCTTTCTCTTTTTTTTACTTCTAGGTATATAGTCATAAAACTAATTATTATAAGTATAAACATAAATATTGATAACATTTTTTTACATTGCAGAAAATAAAACAGGCATAATCATAATCACTACCAATAATACTATTATGATATACATAATCAATCATAATAATGACAAAAATTCCTTAATTTTACCAAATTCATCTTCAAATGCATTTCTTAATAAGTTATAGTAAATTTTATTTTTTTCTTGAATCTGAAGGAAGAAATCCATTTTTTTCTTTACGTCATATGCTTGTATATAAACTATTCATTTATAATCAGCTACAATCTCCTGCCTTAGAAAAGGATTTTTGATATTAATTTCAACTTTTGGATTTTCTATGAAGAATAGTAATTCAACAATTTCATCTTTACTTAAAAATTGAAATAATTGTGTAAATATACTATAAAACTCTTTTTTAATATCAAAATATCAAATATCTCATTTTTTCTTTCATTTATGAATATAATATTTTATCATAGCAATATATATAAGTTGTTTATAATACAATAATACAAAATATTTAGCAAATAAGTAATCTCATAATGGTAAAAATTTTATATATCTATAGAAAAAAATTGAAAATGATATTGTAGCATAGACCATCACTATTATTAAATCATTGCTATAAAATAACTTTATAGAACTCATATCTATATGAACTCAAGTTAGATTGATACTTAAAAATTGTTTTCATAAAATATAAATAATTCCATATAAAACTATAGCAAATATAAGATACATTATTCATTGACTTTTAAATAACTGGAAATAACTTGATTTTATTCTTTTAAATAACTTTTTGTTATCTATTATACCTCTTAGAAAAACGACGAATTCTTCATTTATATCCATATGTAACATATTGAAAGTATCGTTATCAAAAACATTACTATTATGCTGATCGTCAGCTGTTATATATGTAATAGAAGTTTTTTTTATATACTCTTTATCAATAATTTTTATAAAATCATATATTGCTTCTCTCTTTTTGCTTATTAAAAGTTGTAAGTTTTTAAAAAACTTAATTTCATTAAAATTTAATATTATGTATTGATATAGATATTCTAAATCTTCAATTGATAACTCCAGTTTTTCTTTTTTAAACATTTTTTATTTTTATATAATAATAACAATTATCATTATACATATTTTTTTATTTATATCAAAAAAATAATCTTTACATATAATTTTTTATTGCTCTATCCATATCTCTTTTTACATCTCTTTCTTTGATAATTTGTTTTTTTTCTATTTTTTTTCTAAGTTTTGCAAGAGCACATTTAACCTTTACAAATTTTCATTTGAATCAAGTTCATATTTCTAATGGAATGATGGTATAACCTGTTTTCGTAGTTCTTTCCAAAAGTTTCCTAAATTCTTTTTTTGTTCCTAAAAGTTTCCTTTTTCTTTTACTTTCATACCAAGGAGCTATTTTTGAAGAAGTTTTCTCATACAATGGAATATTTAATTCTTGAATGAATAACTCATTATTATAAAATTTACAAAATGCATTTCTAATATCCACATTTCAGGTTCTTATTTGTTTAACTTCAAATCATTTTAATTGTATTCAAAAAATATAATCCTCTATAATTTCGTATTCTAAATATGCTTTTTTATTTTTTTTTATACTTTTGAAATAATATTTCATTAAATTTTCTTAATAAGTCTTGATAAAAATAAGTTTGATACAATTATACTGATAATAATTATAGTTCAAGCTTCTGTTAATAATCATTTCTCAATATAGTTTAAATTATTATTTATGACTTTTATTAAATCGAAATTAAAAACATTTTGAAAATATACGTTTAGATAGTTTACCAATATTCCGCCATACATCAATGATAGAATAAATGAAATTAATATAATAAATAAAGTATACAACAAAAATGGAGCTTTGATTTGTAAAATGCTAAATCATATAAGTTTTTCCACTTCGATTTGTTCCTTAAAACTATAGAAATTTATTTTTAGAATCAAAACTAAAAACCATAAAATTATCACAAAAAGAATAATTGATAAGAATATGTAAAATTTTATCATAAAGTTGGAAAATTCAATAATTTTTGAAATTCTTGCTTCTTGTGTTTTGAATGAATTTTTAGCTCAAATATCTGATAAATTTAATAAAATATCTTCATATTTTTTGTTTTCTACTATTTTTTTTACAATATTATATTCTCTCTCTGATTTGAAAGTAATATACATAGTGGGTGGAATTGGATTTTTAATGCCATATTTTTCAAAATTTTGTATAATTTTGGGTAATCTTTTGGATAATGTTTTGATAGCCTCCTGTTTTGATAAATATTTTACTTTAATTCATTTATTTTCTAGTGAAGTTTTTAGGTTTATAATAGAGCTATAGTTTTTACTTATTTCACTGGGAGTATTTCATTCTTTGAAATATAAGTAAATTCATAATTTTCCTTTTAGTTCATTTGAAAATCAATAAACATTTATAGTCAATGTAATTAAGATGTTTAAGAAAAACACTAGAAAACTTAACAAAAAAACTGTTGCAAATATCTGAATAATATTTGTTTTGAATAACCTAAAGAAATTTTTTATAATCATAATCATAATTAGAGTAATATAAATTTAAATTTAATATATTTAAAAACTATATTGTTTCAACTTATTTATAAATTTAAAAAGCATTGACTTTTATTATAAAATCTATATTTATAATAGTACCTTAATATAAAAAGGTAAAAAACTAAAGGAGTTTGTTATGGAAACAACACAAAATTTAATTGAAACAAAGGGAAATCAAATTGCTTGGAAATTAATTTCAGAAGTTACTGTTGATGATGTTTGTACTGAAACACAAGCAATGGAAGTACATAATGTTGGTGTAGTACTTCGTGTAAGTACAAAAGCTAAAAATGGATTAGCTGAAGCACTTACTTTTATTCCAAGTGCTAAGATTAAAAGTACTTATGATGCTGTTCTTGAAATTGTTCAGGATAATAGTTCTTTAGAAGCTTTAGCTAATTGGAAAAAAAATTATAACTAGTAGAGGGTTGTTTACCTTCTACTTTTTTCTTCTAATTTTATTTGTCTAATTTCATCAAAACTTAAAACTGTAAATCTTTTATTTTTCAATTCTTCTGGCATAAAAATTTTATGTCATTGTTTTTCTAATATTTTTTCAATTTTTCATAAAGTTTTTCTTTTGTATGCAGTGAAAACTGTAAGTAGTCTAGTCAATTCTCAAAAATCTAATTGTTCATTTCATCAAGTGTATTCAAATCTAACTAGACAGCTGTCTACTTTGGGTGCAGGTGTGAAATCTCTTGCAGGCACAGTTTTTAAGTATGTAATTTTATAGTTGTATTGTAAAAGGAAAGATAACATAGTTTTTTTGTTTGATTCATTTATTATTTTTTCTCAAACTTCTTTTTGAATCATAAAAATTCAATATTTCATCTTTACTTTATTTTCTGGATTTGTAAGTTTTTTGAAAATAGGAGAAGTAATATAGTATGGCAAATTTC
>WFMP01000064.1 GCA_015489035.1 Candidatus Altimarinota bacterium | reverse complement strand
ATTTTATATCTGCATCATAAAAATTATTTTCTATATAATTATCTTTGTATATATCTAACTTTTCTATTTTTTTAGATAACAAATATATCTCTTTAAGTATAAGTTTTGAAAAAATAAATTTTGATAGAATAAACGATAAGAATGTAAAAATAAATATCAAGAATATTCATAATTTTATTTGCAAAATCTGGTTCCTCACGAAGATATCCACATCATATTCTAAAAATAAATTATTAGAAAATTTTTTTATTATATAAAATTTATTATCTTCTGCTTTATATATATCAAAAAAGATTTCTTCATAGTTTTTTTTTATATTTTTATATTTTACTAGATATCTTAATTTATTATATTTTATTCTATTTCATAGCTTTTTAATAAGATTATTATATTGTATATAAGTATTATTTATTTCATTTTTTTCCTCATCATACCATCAATGAAATGTAAAAAAATTAAAAATAAGTACGAAAAATAAACTTATTAGAAATGTAAAAAATGAAAATACTATAGCTATTCTACTCGAATTTGAAATTTTCATAATAACAATTTAGTTAAATAAATTTCCCTTGTTATAAGGAAGAGAAATAATAATTCTATAAGAAAACTCTTTTAAATAGGAGTAATAATTTAGTTTCCAAATATTCAGTTAATTATTAAACTCATTGGATTTAATAAATTATTAAGATAGGTATTTGTTTTTTCTTTTAAATATCCTAGAACTTCAATTGTTAATTTATCTTTTGTAGTTAAATTATTTTTAGATTTTGTAATGTTCGATAATTATAAATAATTTGTATCAACAAAATCTTAATAGTCTAATTTCATATACTATAACCATATCATTTAATAGTTTTAATAACATATTTTCATAGTTTTTTTCTTATATTTGAAATATAAACATCCAATTTACTATCAGAAGAAAATAAATCATCTCACCAGATTTCCTCTACGATATTAGATCTTGAAGCAGTTTCCATTTCATGAATATATTCTAAAATTTGAAATTCCTTTAATTTAAGATGAACTTCTATTCAGTTTTTATAAACAACTTTATTTTCAAAATCTATTTCTACATCTTTTATTCTTATTTTTTCAGGTAAATAATATCTTTTCTCAACAGACTTTATTCTTAAATATAGCTCTTTTACTTTAAAAGGTTTTACAATATAGTCATCTGCTCATAATTCTAATCACAATATTTTATCATTATCTTCTCATTTAGCGGTCATAATTATAACCGGAAGATTATTATTTTCTTTAAATTTTTTACAAAAATCGAAACCATTTCCATCAGGCAACATAAGATCCAACAAAATAAATTCAAAATTTTGTTCATTTAAAAATTTATCAGCTTGTTGAATAGAAAAAGCTTGTTTGATGAGGAATGTTTTATCATACATTTCAAGAAGTTTTTTAATATTATTTGATAAGTCTTTTGTGTCTTCTATCAATAAAATTTTCATTTTTATTTCTTACAATTATAAACTCTCACTCATGTACATTTATTATTTTCAGATATAGTATAAAGTCCATATGCAAACACTCAAGTTACAGTCAATACAGTTAAAATAATAATAACTTTATTCATTTAAAACTTTTATTAAGTAAAATTATTTTCCAAATATCCTACACAAATTGTTCAAAATATATATTTTCATATCATTTTTCAGTTAAATATTTTTTCATACTATTTACCATAGATGGATTTCAGCAAATATAAAATTCTGTATTCTCAGAAAAATCATATTTAGATAAATCAACTCTTCAAAAATTATATTTATCTGTTTTTTCTTTTGATAAAAATATTTCAGTTTTTAAATTTTCTTTTCATAAAATCTTATCTAAATAAAACAAATCTTTTGATTTTTGAAGTCAGAAAAATAAAGTATTATCTTTTGATTTTGTATGATTTATCATATTTACAATTGGAGCTAAACCTGTTCAGGTAGCAATATAAACTTTTGGATTTGTAGTATCTTGTAAAACAAAATTTCAAAATATTCACTCAATATTAGTTTTATCTCATTTTTTTAAATTTCTTATTATTTTTCATCATCTTCAAGTTTCCAATGCTTTTATACACAAAGTTAAATTATTTCAATCTTGTTCAACTATAGAATATGATCTTTTAAATTCTCCATCTCTATCTTCTAATATAAATTTAGCAAATTGTCATACTTTTGAACTTATATTTTGTGAAACTTTTATAACAAGTTCTACCACATCATCTGTTAAAAATCTTTTATCCACAACCTCTACTTCTATTTTAATTTCTTCTTCATCTGTATAAATCGGAATAAAATCTTTCTTTCAAACTCCACAAACTGGACACACCCAATCATCTGGAATATCTTCAAATTTTGTTCAAGAAGGAATTCATCCATCTTCATCTCATTTTTCTTCATCATAAATATAACCACACGGAACACATAAATATTTTACTTTTCAATTTTTATTCTCTTTATTTTTAAGTACATAAGCTAAAGTTCTAAGTCAAACCACAAAAAATAGAATTAAGGCATATCCGAAAGAAAACATTCAAGATAAAGCTATGTGTAATAAAACGATTATAAAAGTAGGATAAGCTAACATTTGTAAATATTTCCAATATTTTCATAATTTCCTAACAGAAGATTTATTTGAAGTAATTCAAAGTAAAAAAACAAAAAATCAGGCAACTATTCAAGATAAAGCATCATACCTTTGTAAAATATGTTCATATATATAAGTAAAAGCTGAAATGCTTTGCGGATATTTAGTATAAAAATGGTAATCCATTATAAAATAAGATAATCAGTGTTTCAATAAAAATATAAATGTAAGTATTCAAGCTACTTTCC
Organism: Candidatus Altimarinota bacterium; assembly: GCA_015489035.1. GTDB lineage: Bacteria > Patescibacteriota > Gracilibacteria > Absconditabacterales > Absconditicoccaceae > S009-33. The sequence goes on along the minus strand of WFMP01000064.1, from coordinate 474 downwards.
TCATTAAAATTAAGTTTTCTTTCAGTATTCAATCTTTTATTTTAAAGATACTTATTATTGGACTTACACTCAAGGCTCCAGCAAAAAATAAAAATGAGACTTGTCCATAAACTCTTAAATATGTAATTTCTCCATTTATATTCCCTGAAATAAAATTACTTACAAATATGCTCGAAACTAAAAATCATAAAGATATCAAAAAAAATTCTTTTAAAAAATATTTATTTTCTTTATCTTTTGATAAAATAATTCAAACAAATGATAATATAAAAAATACAAAAAAAACTATTACAAATAAATTTCTTAAATCAAAATGAATTAAATCAATAGAACTCAAGAAAGTTATTAACAATAATAATAAAAAGATAAAAATCACTTTCATTTAATTAAAATTTTAAAATATAAAATTAACTTGCCCTTGTTCTCCTATCAATATGTCTTCTTTTTACTACTGTTATTTTCTGTGCTTGTTGT
>WFMP01000063.1 GCA_015489035.1 Candidatus Altimarinota bacterium | reverse complement strand
GTAGTTACATAAAATAAGAATATTCACAATAATCATAATCATAATCATATTTTGATAGAAAAATCATATACTTTTTCTTTAAAACTTATTTTTTGTAAAACAAAATCTCATATTGCAAGCATTCATAACAAAATTATAGAAAATACTACAAAAATAGTAGCATAATTGAACAATTCTATAATATATCAAAGAGATAGAAATCATCATTTATTAATTCAAATTACAAGTGAAAATAGTGCAAATCAAACCAAAAAAGATATAGCCAATCATTTTCATGTTTTCTTTCATTTCAATAAAATATAAACTGTCGGTATTAAAGCAGCTATAACTCAAAAGATAAGAATATACCAATTTGATGCAGTTTGCAACATATTATAATAATAGGTATGATTTGCTAGATAAGCACCATAAAAGAAAAAAGATAAAAACAATATAAAGGCTCATACTAAGTATCTTAAATATTTCATTTTAAATTTTAATATAATAAATAAAGTTTATCCTGCATTATGATAAATGCTATCCACATCATCATCATCTTCCAATGCATCTATAATTCTCATCATTTTCCTTTCATCATCCTCGGAAAGTTCTACAAAATTTTCAGGAATATAATCAAGTTCAGATGATTTTATATGATAATTATTTTCCTCTAAAAATTTTGTAACATTAATTAAATTTTCTCTAGAAGTCTCTATCCTAAGACCTTCATCTGTCATTTCATAGTCCTCTACATCTATTTCCAATAAAATATCTTCATAATCTTCTGGTAAAGGAAATATATTTTCCACATCTTTACCTTTTTCTTTTTTTCTCTCAACAAGTCAATCTGTATAAATAACTCATTTTTGAGTAAATTGCCAAGATACAGAACCAGCTTGTCCCATATTTCATCCAAATTTTGTAAGTATAGCTCTTACATTTGAAGCTGATCTATTCTTATTTGAAGTAATACATTTTATATACATTGCTACACCAGCAGGACCATATCATTCATAAAATATTTCTTCTAAATTTTCTCATTTATCTGCACCAGATCATTTTGCAATAGCTTTTTCTATTACATTCTTGGGAACTCAAGCAGATCTTGCATTTGATACAGCTGTTGCCAATCCTGGATTTAATTCTAAACTACCACCGTGCATAGCTTCCAATTGAATAAGTTTCCCCATTTTAGCATAAATCTTTGCTTTTTTTGAATCTTGAGCAGCTTTTCTATGTTTTATACCACTCCATTTATTATGTCCTGACATATTTTTCAATAAATTAAATAATAAATAATATAACAATATATAAAGATTTAAACTATAGTTTCAATAATATTAAATTATTTTAATAATCATACCATTTCTATATGATGAGTGTGAGGAAACATATCTACAGCTTTTAAATTTTGAATATTCCATCATCATTCTTCCAACATTTTTAAATCTCTTGCCATAGTAACTGGATTACAACTTATGTAAAGTAATGGAAATTTATATTTTGTTTTCAAATTTATAAGAAAATTAACAACATTTTTGTGTAATCAGCTTCTTGGAGGATCTATCACCACCAAACCAATATTTTCTGCCTCAAAGTTTATATTTTCTGCTTTATCTGCAATAAATTTACTTTCTTGAGCAATTCAATTAAGTTTTGCATTCTGTTTTGCATCTTCGACAGCATCCGGTACAATCTCAACTCACAGTAGTTTTTCTCATATTCATTGTTTCAAAAGTGTAATACCTATTGTTCCAGCCCCACAATATAAATCTAAGATATTTCATTTAATTTTAGGTAACATATCTTTTGCAGTTTTGAAAAGCATTTGAGCTTGATGAGTATTTGTCTGAAAAAAAGAAAAAGCTGAGACTTTAAAAGTAGTTTCTACATCATCAATAATAAGTTTTTCAAAAATAGAGCCATCTCACCATAAATCATAAGTTTTTATATCTTGTCCATTTACCACATCAGCAAGTCCATTATTTTCTGTAATCATAAAACTTGTAATATTTTCTTTCAAAAAATTATCTTCTTTTAGTTGTTTTTGTAAATTATTCCAGATTTCTAAATCTTTCTTATTATTCTCAAAATGTTTTGTAGCTACATTCAAATTTACAAGAAATTGTCCAGTATTTGAACCTTCTCTTACAACAAAATGTCTAAAAAATCAAGTATGTCTCATTTGATCATAAACTGGTAATCAAGATTTTTGAAAGATTAATTTTAAATATTTGAATATTTTATTTATCTTATCTCAGGCTATCAAACAATCATCAATATCAATTATTTTTGAAAATTGTCATTGTTTATGAAAACCTAAACTCCAATCTGATAAATGATCGTATTCAACTTGCCCATTTTCATGAGTTTTTTTTGAAATATATCTTCAAAAACTAAATTCCATCTTATTTCTATAATTGAAAACCTTTTTTGATGGAACTATTCAAGTATAAACTTCATCAAAAAATCAAGTTTTGAAAAAACTATCTTTTACAACTTGTTCCTTTAATTTTATTTGTTCATCATAAGGTAAAACTTGCCATTTACATCATCCACACCCAATTTCTGTTTGAGGCAAATCAACTTTATCTTTCAAATAGTCTGTTCCAAAAATAAAATTATGTTTACAAAGTTTTTTATTATCTTTTACATTCAAATCAAAGTTTTTTACAGCATAAACTTGTCATGCAATATAATCTTTTTTATTTTTCAAGATTCTTACATCTACTATCATTCCAGGTAAAACTCCACCAGAAATCAATAAAGTTTTTCCATCTTCCATTTTCACTATTCATACTCCACCAAATCAAATTTTTTCTATTTTTATATTTTCCAATAATTTTCTTCTATTTCTTCACATTAAGTTATGTTTTTTAATTGTTAAATTTTTCTTTATATTGTTTTATAAAATTATCTAATTCTCAAATATTATCATCATCTACAGCTTTATTTCTATGAATATGCCTACATTTTGAACATTGAAAAGTAATTTTTATTCACCCATTTGCTATTACATATTCAATAGGATACATTTCTCAACCACAAGAAGATTTTCTATCTCATGGGATAATATCATCTAAATGTAATGAAGCAAAACAATAAGGACAATGATTTCTACAAGTTCATCTTGCAGGTGGAATATTTCTTTTACAATGAAAACATTCAAAAGACTCATTTATTTTTTTCATTATTTTGTTTTTTTATAAGAAGATAATTTTTCATTTTCATCAAAAACAAAGTCATATTCTATATTTTTTTGTCAATTTAACACTTCAGGTAACCAAATTTTATCATCTTCCCACATTTTATCATATGGTATTTTATCTAATTCAAACCAATATGGCTTCATTTCTTCAGATTCTTCAATATTTCAAGAAAATTTATTTATAAAAAAAACATTTACTGATTGATTCCAATCTTCTTTTCATTTAAAAATAAAATTCAAAACTCATATTTTTTCTTGTTCTAAAATATTTATTCAAATTTCCTCATTAGCTTCTCTTATCATAGCTTGTTCTACTGTTTCTCTTTTTTCTAATTTTCATCAAAATCAATTATACAATCATACTCCAAATCCTCTTTTTTTCATTGCAAGTAATATTTTTCTGCCTTGTATTATAAATCCAAGTGTTGTTTGTCTCATAAATTTAAAAAATTATTTAAAAAAATTATTTACTTACTATTTGTTGGTATCACTTTCTATAAAGCTCTCTTAATGTTTTGTATTCTATTAAATTTATAATTTTATTTATAGGTAACCAATTATAAACTCAAACATATCACTCAGAATCTGAAATTTTTATATTATTTTTATTTCATTTATATTCAAAAAGAAAATAAGTTACTTTTTTAGCAAAATCAGTATCGGAAAATGAAATTAAAAAATCTCAAAGTTTTCACTTTTCAACTAATAATTTTGAATTTATATTTGTTTCCTCTTGAATTTCTCTTTTTGCAGTTTCTACTGGATTTTCAATTCATTTAGGTTTTCATTTTGGAGCAGTCCATTCAATTTTTTTTGACATAGCCTGTCTTTTTAAAACAAGAAAATAAGGTTTTCCTTCCTCCATCACATAAATAATTCATCAAAAACTCTCTACATAAGCCATACTATTGAAATAACTTAATAATATAAAATAATACACAACTTAAAAAAGGCACAACTGGTATTTTTTGTGTAAGATATATTTTAGATACAAAATATGAAACTAATACAAACAATGAAAAATATATTAAATATATATTAAAACTAGCTAGATTAGTGTAAAATAAGTAAGAAAAATATATAATTAAAAACAAATAAGATAGTATTAAAAATAAGAATTTTTTAGGTTTTTTCAATATACTTTTTAAATCATATTCTGTTTCTAAAAAACCTTCTGTATCTTTAAATACCTTTATGAATGATGCTTTAGGTTTGTGTTTTAAAAATTGGTAAAAATTAACAAATATATATTTTATAGGTCAAGATATGTAAGAAAATATTGTAAATATATTATTTTTATAACTATTATAAATTAGTTCTTTAAAATTGTCTGGAATAAAATCTATTAAAAATAATAAACTTATCACCATAATAATAATAAATAAAAGTAATAAATAAAATAATGATAAAAATACAGGAAAATAAATACT
>WFMP01000062.1 GCA_015489035.1 Candidatus Altimarinota bacterium | reverse complement strand
TACTCAAATTCATGTTCTAAAATATTGATTAACTCTTTTGTTTAAGTCTTTTGCTTTTCATACATACAAAACTGTATTTCATTTTTTCCAGATATAAATTCAAGGTTTATGAGGAAATTTAGATATTTTTTCTTTTAGCATATATTTTAAAATATTTATAAATTGTTTATATTGTTAAATATTTCTTACAAAAAAGCTAGTTTAAATTTTAAAAATAATTATAAAAAGTTAGTTTATAAATTAAATTAAAAAATGAATCAATATTCACTTACAGAAATGACAACATTATTTGAACATCATTATTTTAGTCAGTTAGAAAAAATAAAAAACAATAAAGATATTTTAAATTATAATAATCATAAAATAAGACATACTTACGGAGTGCTTTTTACAGCTCAAAGGATTATGACTTATGAAAAAAAGATATTTGACAATGAGCATATTATTAAAAAAGCTGAGATATCTAGTTTATTACATGATATAGGAAGATTTTATCAAAATAACGGAGAAAGGATTTTATCTTGAAGTGAGTTTGAACATGGAGAATTTTGATATGATATTCTAAAAAAAGAATGAATTACAGATTTATCTATACTTTTTGGAGTAAAATACCATAATAAAAAAGATATAGACTGAATTTTTGATGAGGAAGATTTTATTAAATTAAAAGATATTGAAAAAGAAGAAGTTTTGAATGTTTTAAAATTAGTAAGAGATGCTGATAAATTACAAAATTTGGAGTATATTTTGTTTAATTTTAATGATAGACTATTTTGATTAGATAAAATAGATAATAGTTATACAGATATAGTATTAGAACAGTTCTTGAATAAAGTATGCGTTGATAGAAAGTATAAAAAAACTTATATAGATAATATTTTATTACTTGCTTGATGGATATTTGATTTGAATTTTCAGACATCAAATAATTTTCTTAAAAATGATAAATTTATAGATTTTATTGTTTTAAAATTGGAAGAAGTTAGTTTGGATAAAGATATTATTTTAAAAATCAAAGCTACTTTAGAAGAATATTTGAAATAAAAAAACTAGGAAGTTAAATCCTAGTTATATTTTTTTAATCTTTCTTTTTTGTGATTTTGATAGCTTTTTGTGCTATTTCATTAAATTTATCTTCTCATACTGTATTTTTAAATGATTCTATCATAGCACCTACATTTGCACCACCTTTTGATGAAAATAAATCCATAAATGAGTTTATACCTTCATCTCCATTTGATCCAGTTGAAATAACTTTTACATCAGCTTTTTCAAGTGCTTTTGCTTTTTCTAAATCAACTTTTGTATTGTATTTTAGATTAAGTTCTTGAGTTAGATATTGTAATGTAACTTGAGAGAAGGCATTCAAAGCTTTTGCCATTTCAAGTTTATTTTTAGCCTCAGCAGTACCAATATAATCAATACTTTTAGCTTTTGCTATTCATTCTTTTTCAACAGCACCTTGTTTAGCTTCAGCATCTAATTCTACAGCTCTAGCTCTAGCTTCAGCATCAAGTTCTATAGTTCTAGCTTTAGCTTCAGCATTTTTAATATCTATTTCTTTTGCTTTTTCAGCATCAATAATTTCTTTAACTTTTTGTATTTCAGCTTCTCTTTCTTCTTCAAGAAGTCTGATATCTAATTCTTTTTGTTTAGTTTCCTTTTGTTTTTCAAAGATTTCTCTTTTAGAATCTTCTTCTTGTAATCTAATCATCTTTTCTTTTGCTACTTCTTGAGTCCTTGTAAGTTTATCAGCTTCGATTTGTGCTAATTTTGCTTCTTTCTCATTCTCAATTCTTTTAACTTCAGCTTCTTTCTTTACTTGCGCATCAACTATTTCTACATCTCTATCTCTTTTTGCTACTTCATTTTTTGAGTCTGATTCAATGGCTTTTCTCTTTTTTTCAAGTAAGTTTCTAATAACTTCAAATCAATCTGCATCAATAATATCCATAAATTCTATATTTTTCAAATCAACTCACCATTCTTTTACAGCTTGAGTAATTTCTTCATAAAATTTAGTTGCCAAATCTCATCTTGCTTCCATAATTTCTTGAATGTCATATTGAGATAATGTTTTTCTAATAGATCATTTTACAATTTCTTTTAATTGAAGTCTTAATTCTTCAAAATCTACAACTCTTTTTGCAGCTAATTCTGGTTCTTTTATTACGAAGAAAGCTGTAACATCTACATAAAACGGG
>WFMP01000061.1 GCA_015489035.1 Candidatus Altimarinota bacterium | reverse complement strand
TAACATACCACAGTATAGAAGACAGATTAACAAAAAACAGATTTAAGGAATTAGATAAAAATTGATTCAAAAATTTAACAAAAAAAGTAATATTTCCTACATTAGAAGAAATTGAAAAGAATAAACCATCAAGATCTGCTAAATTTAGATTAATTGAAAAAATATAAATTTATAAAAATAACTTCTCCAACAAACAATGATTAAATTCCCTTCTACAAAACAAATGAATTTTAATTATCTATTGATCAAAAAGCAATTGAGACATAATTTCAAACTTATAGATAATATAAAAACAATATTTGCTATAATATGCCTCATGTTATCTGTATGAATTTACTGATATTTTGTTAATACTTCATCTACAAAATGATATTTCATTAGGAACGAAAAAAATAAGCTGTCGGATATTAAATTTAAAAATGAAATAATCAAGATAGATGTAAGGAAATTAGAATGATCAATCAATGATACATTAGCTTACAATTCAAGTAATATCCTAACTTGAAAAGTAATAACACTGAATTCAAATACAGAATTAACTATGAGATAGAGTTTAAATACTCTATTTTTTTTATTATAAAATAAATAACACATAGATATTTGACAAATATAAAATTATATTTATTATAGTATGCAGTAAAGTAAACAAATTTATATAAAAACAAAAACAAAATGACAAATAAACAAGTAATTTCAAACGAAGATATTTTAATTAAAAAATATTACAGATTATCAGAACTGACAAACAGATATGTAGTTATAGTGATTAGTTTACTATTATCAGTATTGATTTTTTCAACTAATATGAATTCATCTAATAATATTCAAAATACACAGATGATAGCATCAAGTAATATTTTAAATACAGATAATAATGTTAATGTATGATTAAATACAGATAATTTCAATAATAGATCTAAATATATTAAATCTAGTTTAATGTTAAGTAAATCTTATGTTCAAGGAACTAATATTAATTTATGAATATGAATTTTTACAAACAAGAAAGGTACACTATATATGCCTATGAACATAATATTACCAAATAAATATGATATTAATTCTAAAAATTTTATACTATTTTTGATGAATTGATTGCAAAGAAATAAAATTAATACTATAAAACCATTAAAAACAACTATAAAACTAAATATAAGTGAATTATCAAAAAAATATAATTTGTCTTGTGTAAATACGATTTTTAATAACTCATTGTTTTGTAATTTAAATAAAAAAGTTGTAGTCAGTAAACTTATTAAACAAAAGTATTTTGAATTATCAAAAAGTGCTTATAATTACTTGTTTAAAAATCTACCATACAGCCAGAAGAAAAAATGCAATATAATAAAAAAAATATTCAATGTAAAATATAATTTAGATGATATTAAAGACATAGCAAAAAAATACTGCCAAAATATAGACAGCACAAATTATAATAATATGCTTAAAACTATGGATATTTATAATACAATATTATGAAAAAATTTATTCAATACTAAAATATCGTCTTACTCTAGTGTGGCACTAACAAAATTATCACAACAGCAATTTAATTTAATAAATAATGGAATATCATATAGTAAAATATTAATAAATATAAAAACAATAAGAGAATTAATTGATAACTGAGATATGACAAAAAATATAGCAATAATTACAAAAAGAGTACTACAAATAATTTTAAAGAAAAGTATAAATAATGAAAGTTATAAAAATATTAAATGAAGTATTTTAAGAATAGAAAATGGAAACCATGCAATATGAGAGGATTGATTAAATGATTTAATACCTACTACGAAGAATATTCAAAAAAATAATAGTAATTATATAATAATTAAAAATACATTACACAGTCAGAAGGAGTTAATTAACGATGCAGTTAATAATTCATATAAAAATATTTTTACTGTTACAAATATTAAATATAATCAGGATACAAAAATATCGCATGTTGAATGATATTTAAATTTAGATTTTAACAATAAAAGTAATTGAAAAATAATTAATAAAAAAATAAAAATATGATTTATTTTAACAAATCTTATGTGAAATAACTTCAATATAAAAGATATAAAAATTAAGAATGAGAAGATTAATAAATATATAAACAATATATGATATAACATAAATAAAGAAAATACTCTATTATGATTAAAAAAATATTTAGAACAAATATTATACAGCCCAATGGTCTTAAATAATTATAACATAAAAAACAATATAAGTATTTGTGACAAAGTAAAACAATATATGGACTGATGAACAAGTTGTTCAAGCTGAATAATAATTTCAACCATTAGAAATAACAATATTGAATGATGATTGAATTTAGTAATAAAATTAAATAATTCATTATTAATCAATTCTATAAAAATAAATAAAAAGAATGTAAAATATAAAAATAAAACAACTATAATGAAAGAAATACTTGAATTAAATTTATCTCCTATCAATAAATGATTACAATCTGCAATATGAGATAAACTTACTCAAAGAACATTATCTATAATAAAATCATTTGTCAAAAAAGATATTAAAGATATTAAAAATAAAAAAATAAAAAATATGGTTTGAATGAGTGATGCAAATATTATAACTTTAACTCAAATTTTTAAAGGTAAATTATGAGCTAAAATTCAATTAATAAGACATATGAAATGAGATTTTTATAAAGTATATTTTAATATATTGGGCAATACATTTATTTGAATTTATTCATATAGTAAGAATGAAATAATACATCTGTGATTATTAGTAAAAGATGGTGACAATTATCAACTGTTCCTATTTAAAAATATTGATTTATTTTTATCTAATAACAATATTGAGAAACTAAATCAATTTAAATTAGAACCTTTAAATACATTAAAAAACATAAATCCAAAAATATATAACGAATATACAAATTATATTAAACAAAAGGTAGGAAAATAACTCCTACC
>WFMP01000060.1 GCA_015489035.1 Candidatus Altimarinota bacterium | reverse complement strand
TTGAAAAATATGAAGATAAATTAGTTATCCTTGTGATAGACATATGAAGTAGATGAGATGTGTATAAATAAATTTATTTAATAAAATATTATAAAAATGCCTAACAAGAAAAAATATGATGACACTGATTTAGAGTGGTACGGCTTGACCGAGGAGGATATTGAAAACATAAAAAACGAAGAGGATGAATATACATTAGAAGAAGTTGAAAAAAGTTTAAAGATTCAGTGGTTTATAGAAGATTTGTTCGGTACTAAAATTACAGATACTGATTTTTTGTTGAGTTTATATAATATAATTTTTTCTAATGTACAAAGTAGTGTTAAAAAAGAAAGCTGACAAACATCTAAAATTATTAGATAGAAATTCACAATTAAAAATATTAGATTTATTAAAAACAATTTCTAAGCGAAAACTAGAAACATTAGATATCAAAAAACTAAAATGATATGAAAATAGATATAGACTGAGAGTATGAAAATATAGAATATTATTTGAAAAATGTGAAGATAAGCTTATAATCCTTGTGATAGACATATGAAGTAGGTGAGATGTGTATAAATAAATTTATTTAATAAAATATTATAAAGATGAAAAAATTATGATTAATTATTTTGTTTGCTGGTTTATTAGCTTTGTGAGCTTGTTCAAATAAAAATGTTACTAATGAAGAAAATTGAAGTAAAAATAAAATATGAGTAAACCATCAAACAGTATCTCAAAATGTAGATAATAAAGGAATAAAAAATAATTCATGAAAGATAATTAATAACTCAAAAAATAATACTAAAAATGAAGTTATTTCAAAAAGTAATTCTAAACAAGATATTTATCAAACTAATGTAAATAATAAAAAAAAATTACAACAAAGAATATTGATAAAAGAGGATGAAACTAAAATAGAAGATATAAATAGAATAATAACAAGTGTATGATGGTTCAAAGTAGATTGTAAAAAAGAGTTTAAAACGGCTCAATGACAATATCAGTGTGAAATGAATCAATTAAGAGAGGCGGGTTATGGATGTACAGATCCAAAATTTCCAAAATTAAGCAAAGATAGTTTAAATTCATATTTTACAAAGAAAAGGTATAATTTATTGGATATGAATATCATAAATCAATATAAAAATATATGTAAGCAAAATATAATAGAACAAGAGAAACAAGAACAACAAGCAAAAAAAGAACAAGAACATTTTAAAAAGATGCAAAATAAATTAAAACAGGTGCAACAACAGGCTAAAGACTTTAAAATAGAAAATTGTAAAAAAATTGCTAAAAAACAGAAATTTCCTTTACCACCAAAAAATATATTAAATACATTACCACCAAAGGTACTAAAAAGACTTAAAAATTGAAAACAAAATTTCATAAAAAGGTGTGAAATAGGTGTGGTATTAAATTATAAGAATTGAAACTGTAGTTTATTAAAGAAATATTGATTAGACAAAGAATGTGAACAGATAAAAAGAGATATAACTATATATCGTAGAATGCAACAAGAATCTAGAGAATATGGAAGTTTTAATTTGATAAGGTATTTAGCTCCAAATTTATATTGATCAAATGGCTTGTATCAATCAGCTTGACCAGCATCTAATTTTCCAGCTCCAAGTTGATTTTAATTATTTAATCCAAGTTTGTTTAGGCTTGGATTTTTTTATATTTTCTTTTCTTGAATATTCTTATAAAAAAGATAAAAAGAGAGAATGAAGTTTTTTAAATTTTAAAAAATATAAATTTATGTTGTTTAGTTGAAGTTTATTGAAAAGATATATCAATATAAAAGATGAACCTGAAAATATTGCGGATTATCTTACATTAAAAACTTGTGAAATAGAGGAAATTCATACAAGGAAAATTCCTGATGAAATAGTTATTTGATATACTACAAAATGTGAGAAACATCCTGATGCAGATAGTTTGTATATTACAGAAGTAGATTGTGGTGAAAAATGAATTTATCAAATAGTTACTTGAGCTGTAAATATTGTAAAATGAGTTTATGTGCCTGTTGCATTGCCTGGTGCCTACATTGCTACTAAGGATTTGAAAATTAAGCCTGTGCTGATGAGGTGAGTAGAATCAAATGGTATGATTTGCTCGAAAGAAGAATTGTGAATTGCTGAAGATTTGGATATTCATGGAATTTGGGTTTTGGATGAAGATTTGAATACTTTGAGTAAATCTGATTTGGGTAAAAAGCTTTCTGATGAAGTTCCTTTTTTGGAAAACTTTGTTTTTGATATAGACAATAAGACTCTTACAAACAGACCTGATCTAACTGGACATCTTGGACAATCTATAGAGTTGAATTCAATTTATAAAAATTTTTGAAAAGAGAAGATATTTATGAATAATGTTCCACAGATTTTTGAAATATTTCAAAATAATAATATTTTCGATGTTTTGGAGCATTCTACAAAGTTGGACAAGAAATTATTTGTTGATTCAGCTTCGACTAGGTCTTACATAAATTTGGAATTAAAAAATGTAGAGATTAAAAAATCTGCTTTCAAAGAAAGACTTGAACTTATAGATTTGGATGAACAACCAATAAATAACTTTGTAGATTTTTCTAATTTATTTATGCTTTTGACAGGACAACCAATACATTTTTTTGATGCTGACAAAATAGATGGTAATATTTCTGTGGAAGATGCAAAAGGTGGAGAAGTATTTAGAGATTTGACTTGAAAAGAACATAAACTTGAAAAATGAGATATAATTATAAAAGATAATAATGAAATACTTGCTCTTGCTGGTGTGATATGATGAGAAAGTTCTCAAGTAACAGAAAAAACAAGTAATATTTTGGTAGAAATTGCAAATTTTGATCCTATAGTTGTAAGAAAAACTGCAAATAGATTAAATTTAAGGACTTGAGCAAAGATAAGATTTGAAAAAAATATTTCTCCATTGTATAGTTTGTATGCTATGATTTTATTATTAGATCAACTAAAAATTTCTTGATTAAAATATGAACTTGGATGAGTTAATTATTTTTATGATGATGAAGTTAAAAAACTTTATTCAAAACATTTAGAATTTGATTTTGAGCAAGTAAAAGGTTTTTCAGGAATTGATGAAATGGAAAAAGAAAATGTAGAAGAAATTTTGAAGAATTTATGATTTGAGTTTAATTGAAATAAAATAAGAGTTCCTTTTTGGAGGTCTCCTGCAGATATAAATATAAAAGAAGATATTTTTGAAGAAGTAATTAGAATTTATGGATATGAAAATATAAAGTGAAAAGAATTAACAAAAATTATGGAAAATGTGCCTTATTCACCAAAAGTTGAACTTACAAGATTAGTAGAAGAGGTATTTGTAGAAGATTTTAGATTTACAGAGGTAGAAACTTATCCTTGGTTAAATTTGGAAACTGTGAATAAGATTAAGCAAATAAATCCTGATAGATTGTTTAGTTTGCAAAATCCAATGTCTCCAGAAACAAAATATTTAAGACCAAATTTATGTTTCAATTTATTGGAAGTAGTTGCAAAAAACTTTAGAGAATATGATAAAATAAAAGTATTTGAAGTTGGTAGAGTATTTGATAGACAAAACGGAGAAAAAATGGTTGCTTGAGCTATGGTTTATCAAAAAGAAGTTAAAAATTTCAAAGAAAATAATATATTTGTTTTAAAAAATACTTTGGATAAATTATTACAAGAGTATTGACTAAAATGATTACTTGAGTATAAACCAGAAGATGAAATGTTAAAATCTATGTCTCATCCAAAACAATATGCAAAAATTTTATTAAATAGACAAGAAATAGGGAAAATAGCTACAGTTCATCCATATTATTACAAAGAATTTAAAATAAGTGAAAAGTCACAAATTACATTTATTCAAATAGATTTAGATAAACTTATTCAGCTAAAAAATAAGACAAAAGTCAAAGCTATTCAAAAGATGAATTACTACACACTTGAAGATCAGATCGTAAGTAGAGATTTGGCATTTGTAATTTCAAAAGAAGAAAATTATGGTAAAGTGTTGTTTGCTGTAAATAAGGTAAAAGAAATTATAGATGTGGATGTATTTGATATTTATGATTTGTGAGAGGAAAAATCTATAGCACTTACTATCAAGATTTACGGAGAAAAAATGACTTCTGATGATATAAATAAAGTGATGGACAAAGCTATCAAGGAAGCTGAAAAAGTTGGAGCAAGATTAAGATAATAAAATGTTTAATTAAATAAAATTATTATTATGAATTTAGAAGAAATATTGAATAAAATAGAAAAAGTTGAAAACATTGATCAGCTTGAAGATGTGAAAAAAGAATATTTATGAAAAAAATGAATGATTACAGCTGAATTTAAAAATTTAAAAAATTTATCTTTGGAAGAAAAGAAAAATAAATGACAAGAATTAGCAAGCTTGAAAACAGCTGTTGAATCAAAAGTAAAAGAAAAATTTGATAGTTTATATAAAACTCAGATAGATAAATTATTAAACAATGATATTGTAGATATTACATTATGATGAGTAAAAGAAAAATTATGAACTTATGGCTTACAATTATGAATTAGAAGATATCTCGAAGATGTTTTGAAAAATATGTGATTTATAATAGAATCTGGTAATGAAATAGTTTCTAAATATCAAAATTTCTTTTCTGTAAATATTCCAAAAGATCATCCTGCTGTAGATATGCAAGATACTTTTTATCTTGAACAAACAGATGAAAATGGAGAGAATTTAGTTTTGAGAACTCAAACTAGTTCTTGGCAAAATGATATTATGAAAAAATATGGAGCTCCTTGTAAAGTAATGATACCTTGAAAAGTTTTTAGAGCTGAAAATACAGATGCAAGTCATGATACTACATTTTGGCAGTTAGAATGAGTTGTTATAGATGAAAATATTTCATTAGCAAATTTAATTTGATTTTTGGAAAAATTCTTTGAAAGTGTGTTTGGACAAGCTGTAAAAATTAGACTTAGACCGGCATATTTTCCATTTGTAGAGCCAGGTTTTGAATGAGATGTTTCTTGTCCTATTTGTGGTGGAAAATGATGTTCTTTGTGTAAATGAACTGGTTGGATAGAGATATTTGGTGCTGGTATGATACATCCAAATGTTTTGAAAGAATGATGAATAGATACTGAAAAATACAGATGATTTGCTTTTGGTATTTGAATCACAAGACTTGTAGCAGTGAAATATTGAATAAAAGATATTAGATTGTTTAATTCTGGTGATTTAAGATTTTTACAAAATTAGTATTTTATTATGGCAAGACCTAAAAAATGTAAAATTATAGATATTTGCTTGGAACATACAAAATTCACTCCAAATGTAGAAGTGAATAAAAATATAATTTTAAATGCAGAGGAGTTACAAGCTATTAAGTTAAGAGATATTGATAATCTTGGTTGTATTGATTGATGAGAAAAAATGTGAGTTAGCAAATCAACTTTTATGAATATTTATAATGAAGCACATAAAAAAATAACGGAAGCACTTATAAATTGACATTCTATAGAATTCAGTTGTTGAGACAAATAAATTTATTATTAACTAATATTGTTTATGTTTTGAGTAAAAAGAAATTTTGATAATAAATCATTAAAAAAGCCTAAAGTAAAGAAAAAGAAGAATATGTCTTTCATTAAACATTATTTTAAATGGCTTATAGTTTTATGAATAATTTTTTCTATATTTTTCCTTTGGGGTAATATTTCTAATGTATTATGAAATTATGTAAAGAAAACTGTTTGGTTAATTATAAAGAATGTTTCATCTACAATGAGTAAAGCTCCTAAAACAGATAGTATATGAAATGTAAATATTTTACTTATGTGAGTGTGATGAAAAAATCATGGTGGTCCATATTTAACAGATACAATTATGATAGCTTCTTTTAATCCTAGATTATGAACACTAACACTTTTTTCTGTTCCAAGAGATTTATATGTAAAATATGATAAATATTACGGAGGTAGGATAAATGCTATTTTTGCAAGATGATTATATAAAACACATAATATTTGAGAAGCTGCTAAAAGTTTGGAGAAGAAAATAAAACAAGTCACATGAGTTCAGATAAATTATTATGTTTTGATAGATTTCTGATGATTTAAAAAAATTATAAATGATTTATGATGAGTGACAGTAGATGTCAAAAGAACTTTAATAGATCATAGATACCCTTGACCAAATAGTACCTATGTTACTTTTAAAATTACAAAATGAATACATCATTTAAATGGAGCAACAGCACTTAAATATGCAAGGAGTAGACATAGTACATCTGATTTTTCAAGATCAGCAAGACAAGAACAGATGATAAGAGCTATTTTACATAAACTTACGTCTTCCTGAATATTATTTTCACCTTCGAAAATGAAAAATTTATATTTACAATTTGAAAATACTGTTCATACTAATTTTGATTTTAGTACTCTTTTATCGTTTGTGAAATACATAAAAACTATTAAGATACATTCGTATGTATTGAACTGAGATTGTTATTTACAAAATACTTATCGGAAAAATTTAACTCCTGGTTGTTTTGTTTATCCTGCTGTTAGAGCAGATTTTAATGGTCAAGCAGTTTTACTTCCAGTATGAGCAACTGCCAAGAATGTAGCAAATTATAAGGATATTCAAAAATTTGCTTTTATAGCATTATGATATCCTGAGCTTTGGTTAGAACATGCAAAAATACAATTGCTGGATTGAATGTGAGATAAATTTATAAGGAAATATTATAGATGATATTTGAAACCAGTTGCGTCAAATTTAGCTTTTAAATTAAGAAATTATTGATTTGATATAGTTAATGTTAAAAATGCTGGAAAAATTTATAAAAAAAATATTTGATATATTTATAATAAAAAGCCAATAACTGAGAGTTTATTAAACACTTTTGTATGAGATATTTCTTATAAAACTTGAGATGTAAAATATTCTGGTAGTGGGTATGATATGAGTTTAATTTTGTGACAAGATTATTTATCTAATCAAACAAAATAATGGCAAGAACAAATAAAATATGAATTC
>WFMP01000059.1 GCA_015489035.1 Candidatus Altimarinota bacterium | reverse complement strand
TTAAAGATGTGTATAATTGAGATTATAATTATAATGATGTTATACTTAAAATAATACCTATTAGTGACTAATTTACTAACTTAACTCTTAACAAATGAAAAAAATTATAACTTTAATTTCTATTTCAAGTTTAGTTTTACTAGCTTGATGCAGTAGTAGTTCAAACAATAAACAAACTACAAGTTCTCAACAAACAAAACAAGAAATACAAACATTAAAAAATACAAATAAACCACTTATAAATGTAGCAGAAAAAGTAAAAAAAGCTGAACAGACATTAAAAAAAATCTGATTAACTTGAGAAAAATTAAAACAAGAAGTTATTAAACAAAAAGCTTGATTTGAAATTATCGCAAGTTTAAAGTGAGATGCTAGAAAAAAATACATTATTGAAAACCAAATATTACCAGGAATTATAAGATCTTGAAAAGTTTCAAAAAAATGTACTACTACAAATTTAGATAACTATGTTGCTTGTCTGTATGTTACCAAAACTCCTATTGATAAACTTTTAAAACAAGTTCCAAAACAATTTCAGAATTTAATTGAAAAAGACTATTATACCAATTTTTATAGCTTGAGTAGATGAAATTTACTAAAATATACAAATAATCCTATAGCTCTACAAGCAAAAAAAGATAAAATACAACAAATGTTTAACAACTGAGTAATTACAAATCCTTGAGTTTGTAGCAAACTACCAGAACAAGAAACTCAAAATTATTGTAAAAGTCTATTTAATCAAAAATAATATTATAATCCTGAGCTAATTTCAGGATTTTTTTTAAATAGTCAGAGGACATTTCTTCTAAAGTCCGGACTTATCGTATTTATATATCCTAAATTTCTACTTGATTATTTAAACATAATAATTACTTTTTAAGTAGTTTTTTAAATACTTTTTTATGTATAAAATATGGAATATAATCTTTCAAGAGAAGAAGCTGCAGAAAAATTAGAAATTTCTACTAGAACACTTGATCGTCGGATAAGAAAATGAGAATTATCACATCAAAAAAAAGCAAACAAAGTATATCTATCTGAAGAAGAAATAAGTAGTTTTTGAAAAAAAGAACAAGTTTCAAATGTAGTTTTAGAATGAAATACTAGCATTACAAAACAAACTAAAAAAATAGAACAACCTAAGATAGATACAGATGAAATAGTAAAAAAAGTTTGAAGTCATATGGATGAAAGTATAAATAAATTTTTGAATGTTCTAATTGAAAAAGATAAACAAATAGAAGAGAAAAACCAAATTATTATGAGCTTACAACAAAAAAGTTTATCATTGGAATCTAAATTACAAAATACTGTTGCACTTCCACTTTATCAAGAAGAAAAACAAGAAATATTGGTAGAAAAAGAAAACCTAAAAATTGAAAATAAAATTATAGATGAAAAGTTAAAAAAGGAAAAAATTACAAATATTGCTTTGATATGAATTGTAGTTATTTTGGTTATAGTTATGATATTAGTATTAAAATAACTTGCTCTTTTGTATTTTTTTCTTAATAATAAGAACTACTCTCATTTATAAATAATTTTAAATTATGAAACCCTTTTTTTATCATAATGATATTTTAAATATTTGTACTGAAAATCATCTTACTGCTGATGAAATTTTTACGAATTTAAAGAAAATACATCCTCAAGTAGGTATTTCTACAGTTTATAGAAATATAGAAGAATTAGTAAATAAATGAGAATTAAAAAAAATTACAAACCTTTGAAAGAAAGCTCTATTTGAAAAAAATAAATGATTTCATATTCACCTTGTAGATGAAAATAGTTGAAAAATCATTGATAAAGATTGTGAAAACCTTAATCTTAATTTACCAGAATGATTTCAAGCAGAAAACATTGAAATTACAGTAAAATGAAAATTTATAAAATAAACTAAAATAATGTTAAAAATAAACAATTTGAATGTTAAAATAAATGATAAAAATATCTTAGAAAATATAAACTTTGAAGTAAGAAAATGAGAAATATTTTGATTACTTTGACACAATGGAAGTGGAAAAACTACTTTATTAAAAGCCGTTATTTGATTAACAGAAAGTAATGGAGAAATATTTTTTAATGATAAAAATATAGAGAATCTAAAAGTAGAAGAAAGAGCAAATAAATGAATTGGATATATTATGCAAGAAGTACCAGAATATGTATGAATTAGTATTTTTGTGTATGTAAAAGCTGTCTTGAAAGATAATTTTGATGAAAAAAAGTTGGAAGAATATTTTGATTTGTTTGGATTAAATTGGGATACTTACAAAAATAGAAATCTTGATACTCACCTATCAGGTGGAGAAAAAAAGAAAGTTGAGATTATTACAAATTTTATGATGAACAAAGAAGTTTATCTACTTGATGAGATAGAAACTGCACTTGATGCTACTTCAAGACAAATTTTGATAAATATTATCAAACAAAAAAAAGAAAAATGAACAAGTTTTATCATAGTTTCACATAATCAAGACTTAATAAATTTATCTGACAATGGTTTACTACTTTGCAATGGAAAGGTGCAAAAAGCTGGAGAAATAGAGGAATTAAATAAACTTTATCTTTGAAAATGTGAAGACTGTCCATTACCAAACAATTGTAAATAATCATTGTATTTTAAACATAAATCAATATAAAAAATTTATACTATTTTTTTATTAAATTAAACTATAATCTTGATGGAAATTAACAAAAACTGAGAAAACATTAACTTTTGAACAAAAATATTTTTTTCATGAGATGGAGAAATAAAAGAAAAAGCTATAAATATTTTAAAAGAAAAATGAAAAGCCATCAAAACTGTTAAAGAAAAAGAATTTGTTATAGACTATCCTGGAGAATATGAAAAATATGACAATTATATTCAAGTAGTTAGTTGAAATACTGATAGATTAAATTTTTTTGTATTTGACAATACAGATAATACATCTTTTGGTTTTATACAAGATCCATCTGTTTTGGAAAATTTAGACTTAATAAGGTATCCTTCAAAATGGTATTATCTTGATGATGTAGTTTTCAATCAAATAGAAAGACTTGGTTTTGAATGAGAAGTAATCAAAATTGAAGATAAAACAGAAATAGAAGAAGAAAAAACAATAGAAGAATAATTTAAAAATATAAAATTTTAATAAAATGGATATAAAAATTGAATATGATAAGAATTATTGATATAGTGCTACTATTCAAGAACTTGGGATAATTACTGAATGAAATAATTTTGATGAACTTATGAAAAACATATCGGAAGCTATAGACTGTTATTATGAAACAGAAAAAAAAGACCTACTCAAAAAAGCTAAATTTTATTTGTCATTTGAAAACAATGCCAGTTTCATACAATCAAATAATTAAAATTATAAATGAGTTTAATTATAAAATTAAAAGTCAAAGATGATCTCATAAAAAATTTATTAAAAACAACAAATCTATAATTATACCAGAACATAAAGAATTAAAGCCTAAAACTGCTTTATCCATTATTAAATTACTTGCTAAATATGAAAATAAAGATTACAAAACAATAATTAAAGACTACAATTTAAAAATATAATTTCAGTATAAAATATGAAACTTAAAGTAAACAAACAACAAAGATATGGAAAAATGAGAGCTCATACTGCAGTTCATTTATTATTTTGAGCATTAGAAAAAATAACTTGAAGAACAGATATCAAACAAGCAGGTTCTTATGTAGATGTAGATTATGGAAGATTGGATTTTAACTCCGAAAAACCTTTATCTGGAGAGACTTTACATAAAATAGAAGAATTAGTAAATAGTTGGATACAAGAAGCTATAGATGTTGATATTTTTGAAACAAGTTTAGATGAAGCAGTAAAATCTGGTGCAAAAGCATTTTTTGATGAAAAATACGGAGAAAAAGTAAGAGTTATCAAAATACCTTGAGCTGATGTAGAACTTTGTGGATGAACTCATAGTCCAAACACATCATTTTTGTGAGCATTTAAAATTATCTCTCAAGATGCAGTATCAAGTGGAATCAAAAGAATTAGTATCATAACTTGAGCAAAAGTTGCACAACACAGTATGGAACAAGAAAAATATATCAACCAAATAGCTAAAATTTTAGATTCATCTCCTGCTCAAATTTTAGAAAAAATCAATAAAAATCAAAAAGAACTAGAAACACTTAAAAATGAATTAAACAAAATTAAAGAATGATTAATTACATCTAAATTAAAATCTTTAGAAAAACAAGAATGAATTTTTGAATATATCATTAAACTAGAAGATTTTGACTGAATAGATTTCAAAACTCTAGTTCAAAAAGTAAGAACAACTTTTACAGAATCAAACATAATTATCTACTCACAACAAGGGAACTTTGCAATAGTTGGGAAAAGTATATCTGCAAAAGAATTTGCAAAAGAAAAATGATTAAAATGATGATGATCAGATAGTATAGTTCAATGAAGAGATAAAAAAATACTTGAATTAGTTTAATTTTTTATTATACATAATCCCACTTTATCCTACAAACTCATTAACAGTGAGTTTGCAAAAGCTTTACTTACACACCAGTAAATAAAGTTAATATAGTATCCACACCAGGTACTATATTTACCTTTCCTGCATCACAACAGGAAAGATAAGGATAAAGTTTAAATTAATTTCTCCTGTCTTTCTGTGAGAAGTTTTTTTTACAAAAAAACAGCAAATAAATTGCTGAAAAAATATTTTATACATCTACTCCACTATAGCTTAAATCAAAACTTTTGTTACAAATAGGAAAATCTGCGATAATATTGTTTAGAACTGCATATTCTAACAAAGTCCAGTTTACAAAGCTAGGATCCTTAAATTTGTAATATTTAATTTCTCCATTTTCTACATAAATAATTTGTAAATTTTCTCATCTATGTCATTCTGTCCTAGCTACAAAATATCCATCTTTTAATTTAATTTCTTGAGTTGTTTCTTTATCTTTAAATCAAAGTTTTTCTAATTTAGAAAGAGTATCTTTTATTATTTCAAAAGACTGTTTTACTTCTTCTGCTCTCACATTAAATCTATCAAAACAATCCCCATTTTCTCACAAAATACATTTAAAATTAAATTCTTTGTAATACTCATCAAATTGTCTTAAATCTTGTTTTAATCAACTTGCTTTTGCTCCAAGTCATAAAGCAGAATGAGTCAAAGCTGTTTGTTCTTTTACAATTCAAGTAGTAGCCAATCTATCATAAATTCCAGTAGAACTTATTGAAATATCTAGTAAATTTTCAAACCTGTTATTTATTTTTTCTATAGTTTTTAATATTTCTTCTGCATTTTCTTTTGTAATATTTACATTATTTTTTCCAAAACCTATAATTTCATTTAAAAGTCTATTTCCAAATATTCTTTCATTCAAATCTAGAAATTCTTCTCTAATTTCTAAAAATCAATTTAATAAATATCATTGTCCTACATCATTTAACATAGCTCAAATAGTCCAAATATGGTTATAAACTCTTTCTAATTCTAAAAACACTACTCTATTCAATTTTGTAATTTCAGAAACTTTTAAATTAGCAGATTGTTCTATAAGTTTTGCAAAATTTAAACTAGAAGCAACTTTTGAATCTCAAGCTATTTCATTACTTGCTTGTAATAATTTCTGTAAGTCTTTTTCTTTTGAAAAATAGTTTTCTATTCATTTGTAAACCCAGCCATTTTGAATATCCAAATTTAAAGTATCTTCACCATCCACTGTAAATCTAAAATGTCCAGGAGGAATAATTCAAGCATGAATTGGTCAAACTTGAACTTTTACTTCTCATTCAAATTTAGTTTCAGTAAAAATATAATCTTGTTTTTCTTTTATCATTGTCTTTCATAATTTCCTTTTTGGAAAATAATTTTTAGGAAAATTATGTAATCTCAAAATATGATTTTTTGCTCATTCAGTAGTTTTACCATAAAAATCATATATTTCATTTTCAAATAAATGAGCAGAATAATAAATATTAGATATTTTTGGTAATTCTTGCTGATTTGAATGAGTACAAGTTAATAAAATTTCTTTTTCATCTAAAGTTAACAAAACTATCAATTCATCATTATTTTTATCAACTTCTCTTAAAAACTCTCATAAAAAATAATACTCATCATTTTTCAAAAGTCTTACAGCATTATACAATTTCTCAAGAGTTTCAAAGTTTTTTATTTCCAACATATTTAAAATAATTTAAAATATAAATAATATACTTACTATACTAGCAATTCATAAAACAAGAGTAAACAATATAGGAATAAAGATACTATTACAAGAAATTTTTTCATTTATCATTTTTGTATCAGTACCTTCTTTTGTTTTAAATAGTTTTGAGAAATTTATAATAATTCAAGAAAATATTAGTATAAAAGAAAATATTACGACAAAACTTAACCACATATTTTTTTCAAAAAGAGCATAAACAAGACCAATTTCTGAAATAAAAAGTGGAGAAATAGGCACTCAAATAAGCATCAATATTGAAATTATAACAAATATTGAAGTTATTTTTTGATTTTTCAATAAATCACTTATTTTTGAAAATTGACCTGTTTGCTGTTCAAGCAAAACATTTCCTACTGACATAAAACTAGATGTTTTCAAAAAACTATGAGCTATAAGATGTAATATTCATAATTTTAAAGCAATAGGACTTCATATTCACAAAGCAAGAGCCAAAATTCACATATTTTCAGTAGAAGAATAGGCAAGAGTTCTTTTAAAATGTTTTTGATGAATAAGTATAAAACCACTATAAAGCAAAGTAACAATACCAAATCAAAGTAAAATATTATCTGTAAAATATGAATTTCAAATCAAAGTATCAACTATAATTTTTAGTTTAAAAATAATATACAAAGCCAAAGGTAGTAAAATAGCAGACATAAAAGCAGAAACTGGTGTAGAAGCCTTGCCATGAGCATCTGGCAACCAACTATTCATAGGAAATAAACCTACTTTTGTTCCAAAACCAACTAAAATAAATGCAAATGAAAGTTTTGCTAATAAAATATTAACATGTGAAAAAACTATATGATTAAAATTCAAACTCTCAAGTCAAGAGCCAATAAGCATTAAGATACCAAACAGACCAACTGTAAGTCAAACAGAACACAAAATTATATATTTCCAAGCTGCTTCCCAAGAAGTTTTTACTCCATAAAAACTAATTAAAAATGTTGTAAATATAGTGGTAGCTTCCAAACCTATCCACATAACCAAAATATTATTTGTACTTGCTACAAGTAACATAGCAAAAACGAAAAGATTTACAAAAATATTATATTCTCTTAGTCTTCTAAGTCCAATTACTTTGTGTTCTATTTCTTTTTTAAAATAATAGAAAGCATACCAAGAAATAAGAAAAGCTAAAATCAATATAAGCAATATTAAAACTGTATTTATATTAGCATAAGTATTAAAATTTAAAACATATTTAGTAAAGAATATACCATAATCATATGTATATCAAATATTAAATAAGTATAAAGCAAATATAGATAATAAAGCATAAACAATAGTAGAAATCTTTAATACTAAAAATTGCTTTTCCTTATTTAAAATAAAAGCTAATATACTTAAAATAACAGCTGTAAACAAAACTATATAAAACATTTTTAAATGTTAAATAAATAAAATTAATCTTTAAGTTCAGATAATTTATCAATATTAATACTTCCATAAACTGACTTAATTTTCATAGTAGAAATAATAAGTATTGCAAAACTCATTAAGATATCTACTATAATTCATAGTTCTATATAAAAGCCAACTTTTTCTAAAACAAGTAAAGATAAAAGGAAAACTCCATTTTCTAATTCTAAGAAACTTAATATATCTCAAATTAGTTTTTTATGATTAGAAAAATTTAGGAAACCTGATACCAACATAAACAGAGCTCAAACAAAAATAAATATATCTTTATAATTATGATCTAAATACACTTTTTGAGAAATATAAATAATTATTAAAAGTGATACAAAATATATAAGTAAATTTGTAAATATTCAAAATTTGAATTCTCTTTCTACTACTGGTAATTTTGATTTATTAATAAAATGATACAAAAATCATGGAATCAAAAC
>WFMP01000058.1 GCA_015489035.1 Candidatus Altimarinota bacterium | reverse complement strand
GTACCTTAATTGATAGTTTAAATCGGTTAAAAGTGCAAGATTAAGTTTGAGTTTATACTTTCATATTACAAGTATAATAATTGTACATAATCAAAATCAAGAATGAAATTCGTCTTAATCTTATAAAATGTTACCTTATCTCATAAGTACAATGTAACATACCAATCTCCTTTTACCAATTTATTCTCTCAAATTAATATTTAATATTATCATAAAAATACAATATTATCATTGTTTTTGATAAAATATAATTTTTATGATAATATAAGTTTATGAAAAAAAGAAACACAAAGCTTTTAAATACTATAAAAGATAAGTTCAGTCTATCTATATCCTTTATTAAAGCAAAGCAAAATGTAAAATTGCCACCTATAATAAAGATGGATTATGAAATATTTACAATAAAAATAGAATTTATTGATTTTGTTCTTATAAGTCCAAAGCATCAAGAGCCCGAATCAATCAAACGTATCAATATGATACAAGAAAAATACAATTTACCCTTATTGTACTTAAGTGAGAATATTATATTACCATTACAACAACAATTTTTAAAGTCTCATATATCGTTTATATCGGAACAGATGATTTATCTTTATCCTCTTTTATTACTTAAAAAAAATAGAGGGGAAATTATTGAGAAAAGAAAAAGTATACCTATATCTGTCCAACCTTTAATGCTATATATTTTATACAATGATAAATACCATGAATATTTTGATATTGAGACATTTCAATCAGAATTAAATTATAGTACTCCCAGTTTATATAGGCATGTAAAAGATTTAGAAGATTTATCTTTAATCAATGTCAAAAAAGATGGGAGAACTAAACTTTTTCAATTGAATAAAAAAATCTCTTTTAAGGATATGATTAAACTATTACGTTCACCAGTAAAAGAAACAATTTTTATCAAAGATGAAGATTTTCAACATATAAATAAGAATAATACATATTGCTTAGCAGGGAAAAGTGCTTTAAATCAATATAATTTAGCAGTGAGTGAACAATGCTATGCAGTTTTTTATAAAGATACAAAAGGGACTGCTTGGGATAAACTTAACTATTCTTCTCGTTATTATGAAGAATATGATGAAATACAAAAGTGGTATTATGATCCAAAAAGTATCATTGAAATAATGAAAGATTTACATGCTTATGATCAAAACAATATTGATCCAATATCACTATATTTGAGCTTAGGAGATAGTGGTGATGATATAAGAATTGGAGATGCGATAGAAATGTTATTTGAAAATATTGAAAGGATATATGGATGGCAAACGATATAGTGCAAGGATTAACTCATTTTTCTGACTTTTTTAAAGACTATAAAGATGACTATATAATTATTGGTGGTGTTGCAACCGCATTAAATCAACGAAGATTTGGCTTTGCTTCTAAAGCTACATTAGATATCGACCTTATAGTGTTAAATGATCAAATAAAATCTGGATTTGTAGATAGGATGGTTGCATATATAAAAAACGTCGGTTATAAGCATTGCGGAAAATATAAAGAAGAGTCTAGAATATTATATCAATTTAAAAGTCCTAAAGACAAAGAAGCACCAGAGCAGATAGAACTTTTCACAATAGATGATATTGAAGATGATGAATTAAGCTTTATACGCTTAGAAGGTAGTGAGCACTATTATTATATAAGTGCAATTGTCTTTGATAGTGATTACAGAGAACTTATTGATCAGTTTAAGTTGGAGTATAATAATTTATCCCTAGCTGCACCAGAAGTTTTAGTAGCTCTGAAAGCTTTAGCATATGTAAATTTAGGAAAAGAAACTTCTTCAAGAGCTAAAAAGGATCAAAAAAAACATCTTCAAGATATAAAAGAATTAATAGGTTTTATCGAAGAGGATGAAGTGAAAATTAGTACAAAGATACTCGATAATATTACTAACGTTTTAAATGAAGTAAAAAAAATTAGAGGCAAAGAAGAAGCTGTAGAAAATGCTTTAAAAGTATATGTAAGAAAATAGAATATTCTAAACATTCCGGCTAAATCTACCATTTCTTATGGTTGAACTTTTTCTCTCCACATCAACAGTACACGATTAAGTTTTGATTTATATTTTCACATCACAATTATTATAATTACACAGGGCAAAGACACAGAATTGAACTTGTCTAAATCTTATAAAATGTTACATTACCTTATAAAAAAGAGAAAAGGTGGCGAAAAACTTGATCAGAGAGTTGATGAACAAATTGATAGATTAAACAGCTTATAGCTTATTTAGTGGTAAATAATCAAAAAAATTACCACTATTTTAATTATTGTGATAAAATAGTGGTAATTTTACACCTATAAGGCATACATACTATGGACGTTAGTTATATTCCTCCTAAATTACCACTAAAGAAAGATATAGAATCAAAAGCAGTTCTCAAACAAATCATCAAAGCCAATCGTGCCTTAGCAGAGTTAAAAGGGGTTGCTCGCTCCATACCAAACCAAAGCATACTTATCAATGCCCTTTCGTTACAAGAAGCAAAAGACTCTTCAGAAATAGAAAATGTTGTCACTACTCATGATGAACTCTATCGCGCAGGTGTAAGCTCTCAAAACATCTCGCAAGAGGCTAAAGAGGTGCAGCGTTATCGTGAAGCACTCTGCCTTGGTTTTGAACTTGTAGAGGAGAAAAAACTCCTTTTAAAACGCCATATCGTAGCCATACAACAAAAGCTTGAAGATAATGATGCAGGGATTCGCTCACAAAGTGGTACAGTACTCAAAGACAGCCGAGGCAATATAGTCTATATGCCACCCCAAAACTACCAAGATATTCAAGATTTGATGGATAATTTGGAGGAGTATATTAATAATAGTGAACTTGATGATTTTGATGTCCTGACCAAGATGGCAATCATACATTATCAATTTGAGTCTATTCACCCGTTTTATGATGGAAATGGCCGTACAGGTAGAATTATCAATATACTTTACTTGATACTCAACAATCTTTTGGATGTGCCTGTTTTATATCTTAGCTCTTATATTATAGAGCATAAAAGTGAGTATTACACACTTCTAAACAAAGTAGGAAAAGAGGATGCATGGGAGGAATGGGTGCTTTACATGCTTAGAGGAATTGAGCAGACATCACTTCAGAGTGTTGTGCTAATAGAGAAAATAGTAAGTTTGATGAATAAAACAAAAGAGATTTTAAAAAATAATTTTTCAAAATTTTACTCAAAAGATTTACTTGAAATACTTTTCAAACATCCATATACAAAGATAACATTTCTCATAAATGAGTTGGGTGTAACTCGCAAAACTGCTACCTCATATCTCAAAGAGCTAGAAGCTTACGGCATACTCAGAAGCGTTAAAGTTGGGCGTGAGATATATTTTGTCAATGTAAAACTTTTTGAGCTTTTACAGGTGAGGGGACAGTGATGAGTAGCAGCTGGATACAAGAAGCTAATTATGTAGAAAAAAAGTTTTTAGAGCAGCTTGAAGCTCAAGGGTGGAAAACTTTAGTCATTATCGATAAAAAGAACAAACTTAGAACACAAAAAGCACTGTTTGGTCGAAGTAGTTTTAAAGAGGTGCTTGATAGTTTTTTTATTGTAACCGTTACGGGCATTTGAACTTGAAGACTTTTGATACTTGTCGTAGCCTAAATGGGAAGTAAGTTCTTTTTGTGATGCAGTCTGTATTACTTCTTTGAGTATATTTTTAAACTCTGCAGTAATATCATCAAGAGAAGTTATCTCTCCTGATGCTAATTATTTTTTTAACTCTTCGTGGTTAATTAAGCTCATATGTAAATCCTTTGAAATAATTCACTTGATTAGTTTATCAAATGAATCTAATTTTTAAGGTTTACACAGTTCTTTTTACACTCTCTTTTACTGCAATATCTGTAGCTTCTTCGTATATATTTTCTTCTTTTAAAAACCCATCATTTAATCTTTTTCACATAATATTATTTCAAAAAAGATACATAATTACAGGAGTTTTTTTAAAAATCATCTTTTTTTCTCGGTCGAGCTTATAACTTTTAAATTTCTCTTTTTTAAAAACCCTATTTGATGTTTATAACACCCAAAAAAGTCAAGACAATATTGATTATGCTTAATAATATTTTTAAGGTTTCATCTTTTGTATAGATTGAGGGAGTAAAGAGAAAAAGCCACCCTACCCGAAGATAGAGTAGGTGGTTCAATTTTTATCTTCCGCATGAGTATCGGTCGGTTGAGTTCTTGTCAGAAAAGCTACTCTGTGGGGTCGTGCTGTCACAGAGGGGTATATGCTCATTGCCACAGCTTCTTTGCCTTCCTCTCTGTAATTTAGCACATCACTAACTATACAGCGGTTTGTCTGAGCAGTCAAGAAGCTCACGGCGGTCACTAGGCAAAGAACTCATCAGTTCAATGCACGTATCCGAAAAATAAGAGGCATGTCACACGCACGCACAATACCCCAGCATAACTGCCTTGCGATAAGGTTGACGGTCTTAGCTACTACTTGCCCATATTTGACTGCTCGCGGCTGGACGTTCGATTGGCTTGGTACTGCTGGTCAAGAATACCAAAATTTGACAATATTAAGTGAATATGATTGATTTTTAAAGAAAATGTGAGTATAATTTCTGTATAATTAGTGGCTCACATAATCGTAATCACATTATGTGTGTATCATGCTTTATCAGTCTTTCTGTGTTCGCCAAAACTTTGGAAAGGATTGATAAAGTCTCTCATATTATTTTTATCCCAAAAATTACATTATTATTTAACATAAGATTTGAACGGTTGATAGTCGTACCGTATTTATGTTCTATCCATTTTTTATTGATTATTTGATTGAGTTGAAGAGAGGGTACGAGGCTCTTCTTCATTTAAATTACTCAATGCAAGAGACGGGTGTCTCTTACACGAGATAAACCGAGGTTAATCTCGAAGCAGCTTCGTACCCTGCATTCAGTAATCTTATGAGGGTATTATATATCTATTTTAAACCAATAACAATATAATGAAAATAGTACTTTTTTAGTTATATGGAATTATATAGAGTAATATGATGTGTTGATTTTGAAGTTTTTTTAATTTTTTTGCTTAAATTTTAGGATTAATTTGAAAAAGAATTTAAAATTAAGTTTCGCTGAAACCGTACCCTATACCGTACCCTGACTTTTGAACTTATTAAGTTTTTGAAGTTTTAAAAACCTCTGAAAGTGCCTATTTTAGGCTAATGGTGCGGATGAGAGGACTTGAACCTCCACACCTTGCGGCACCAGATCCTAAGTCTGGCGTGTCTGCCAATTTCACCACATCCGCGTGATTTTAGTTTTTCATGTCACTTCTGACAAGTAAATACAGATTTTTAATCTTTTCAAAATTAAAACTTCAGTATTTTAGTCTAGATAAACGACTTTGTCCATTTATCGATTTAATTAGTGGTACGCCCTAAAGGATTCGAACCTTTGACCTACGCCTTAGAAGGGCGTTGCTCTATCCAGCTGAGCTAAGAGCGCATCTTGGTTATTGGTGCGCCCGATAGGATTCGAACCTATAACCGTCGGATCCGAAGTCCGATACTCTATCCAGTTGAGCCACGGGCGCACTGTATTTAAGTTTTTATCATCTTTATAATTATTAAATGGGGTGAGATACGGGTCTCGAACCCGTGACCCCCGGCACCACAAACCAGTGCTCTAACCAACTGAGCTAATCTCACCATCAAATATCTAAATAAAACTGGTCGGGGTGAAAGGACTCGAACCTTCGGCCCCCTGGTCCCAAACCAGGTACTCTAACCATACTGAGCTACACCCCGACAATTCAACCAATCAAACATTATTATTATGCTCGTTAGTGAGGCGAAATTATATTGGATTTTATACAATTTGTCAATACATTTTTTACATTTTTGTTTAAAATAGGTATAATTCACCGAAATTATAAAGAAAGATTTATATGCAAATAGCACGTTTTAGTAAGATTGGTTTTATAATGGCGGCAACGGGAAGCGCTGTAGGTCTTGGCAATATCTGGAAATTTCCATATCAAGCCGGTAAATATGGTGG
>WFMP01000057.1 GCA_015489035.1 Candidatus Altimarinota bacterium | reverse complement strand
G
Organism: Candidatus Altimarinota bacterium; assembly: GCA_015489035.1. Classification (GTDB taxonomy): domain Bacteria; phylum Patescibacteriota; class Gracilibacteria; order Absconditabacterales; family Absconditicoccaceae; genus S009-33. Next base: position 2,913 of record WFMP01000057.1, on the reverse strand, counting down.
GGCAATTGTTGGGATAATGCAGTAGCAGAGAGTTTCTTTCATACATTGAAAACTGAACTTATTTATCATGAAATTTATGAAACAAAAGCACAGGCTAATCAATCTATCTTTGAATATATTGAGGTCTATTATAATCGACAGAGGATGCATAGTGCAAATAATAATTTATCACCTGTTGCATTTGAAGAAAAAATGATGTTACAAGTTGAAACAGCAGCTTAGAATATTTGTGGATAAGTATGATATAGGGTTGACATATCAATCCTTACAAAGAAATAAATATAGTATTGAACGTTGGAATCAATTTATTGATAAAGTTTCCAAGTATAAGAATCAGATAACATTGGTAAATTTTAACAAAATAGATATTTATAATGATGAATTGGATGCAAAAGGAGAATGCCCCTTTTTAGGAAAGGAATTGTGGGTAGACCATGAGGGAACTTTTAATATATGTTGTGCTCCTTCAAATAAACGTATTACTTTAGGTCAATGGGGGAATATAAAAGATATTTCTATTATAGATATGTTCAATTCTCCCGAATATAGCAATATTTTACAAACATATAAAGATCATAATGTTTGTAAAGAATGTTCATTGAGATACTAAATGATTACAATTTCTTTTGATGAAACACATCATCTTAAAAATGGTAAACCTTTATATGCAACCAGATATACAAAAGTCATGAGTTTTCATGATGATATTGCTCCAGTGGAAGATAATGATCAGGCATTCTTTATAAATATCTCCAATAAAATACAATTTGACAGAGTATTTAGAAAAGCATATGGTTTTTATGAAGATATAGCCTCAGTTTGTGATGATTCTGGTTGGTTTCACATTGATAGAAATGGTCATGAAATATATGCTAAAAGATTTGCATGGGTAGGCAATTTTCAGGAAGGGTTATGTACAGTAAGAGATTTTAACAATAACTATTTTCATATAAATATAAATGGCAATCGTCCTTATTTAGAAAACTATAATTATGTTGGTGATTTTAAATACTCAATTGCAGTTGTTACAAATCATGAAGGTAAAGCAACACATATTGATAGAGCTGGAATTCTAATCCACAATAAATTTTTTGATGAATTGGATGTCTATCATAAAAGTTATGCTATCGCCAAAGACAAAAATGGGTATTTTCATATCAACAAAAAAGGAGATGAGTTATACCCGGATAGATATCAAAAACTTGAGCCTTTTTATAATGCTGCCGCACTAGCAACAAAACATAATAATCAAAAGATAATTATTGAAGAAAAAACACTTGATGCATTATGTATAACAAAGGAAGTCATTGATAAAAATAGAATACTTGACGAATCATTTGGATATTTCAAATATCAAATATTATTTGCAATTTTAAAATTAGATATATTAAAAAATTTACAAAATAATGTAAATATCAATTTACCTACAGTATCCAAAAAAATAATTTTTCGGTGGCTATATGTTGAAAACATTATTGACAAAAATTATACTCTGACCAAAAAAGGTAATATATTAGAAAATGAACTTAAACCATTAATTCTTTACTGGCAAGATTTACCCTTTAAAGTTAGTACTAGACTAATAAATTCATTAAAATCTGGAAATGAGGTATTTAGTCAGATTTATAAGAAACCTTTTTTTGAATATCTTCAAGATAATAAATCTCTACAAGAAATTACATTTAAATTAAATGCATACTATACTAATGATTACTCTGATTTAATTCAAAAATTAAATCTTTCAAATGAAACAGTGTGTGATATTGGAGGGGGAAATGGATCTTTATTAAGCTCAATTAAACAACTAAATCATAATATCACTACAATTTTAGCAGATAAATTTCAAACTACTACAGATCATACATTCATTCCAATTAATTTTTTTCAACCTTTTTATATTCAAAGTGATGTATTTATTGTAAGTAGAGTTCTTCATGACTGGGATGATGAACATGCAATAAAAATTTTATTAAATATTGCCCAAAATATGTCACGCAAGAGTACTCTATATTTATTTGAGACTATTGTCCCAAATTATTCTTCAATAGATAAAGGGCATACATTATCATTCCATTTATTAAGTTTTCTTGGAGGTTATGAAAGAAGTTTAGATGATTTTGATACTATCATCACTAGTGCCCATCTAAAAAGAGTAAATGTATATTCTTCAAATAATTTAATATCAGTAATAAAGATTATAAAATGAAATATCTAATAAGACATGCAGAAAAAACTGATTCACGTGTTCATGCCAACTTAACCGAAAAGGGTATTATAGATGCAAAAAAATATGGACAAGAATTACGTTCACAAAATATTCATATTGACAAAATAGTTACAAGTCCTATTCATAGGTGTGTGCAAACCGCTCAATCTATTGTAGTTGGATTAAAATATAATATTCCAATAGTTAAATCAATTAAACTTGGTAACCCTGGTGTTTATATCAGTGATGATAAAAAGGCAATGGAAGTTTTCAATAATTTTTCTTTACTTGACATTATTAATATGCAACTTAGAAAGAAAATACTTCCTGGATTTAATCATATAGAATCGGCTTCTCTCGAGCTTAATTCTTTTATCCACTCATTTAGTGAGAACGTATTATTTATTTCACATGATGCTGTGATTATTCCATTTGTGTCTTGGCTATACAAAAAAAATGAAATTAATCATTCTGATTTAATTGATTACCTTTATACCTGTAAATTTAATAAAAAATCTGAAGAAGATGGGGAAATATAATTTTCAAGAGAATTGTGATTATGTTTAAGGAAAGCCATAAGTTTAGCTCTACAAAAATAAACATTAGCTATAATATTAACACTAAAATTATTGGAGATTTATTATGCATACATTACGATTAAAAATCGATGATTCAATATTTGATAAATTTATGGGACTTTTAGAAAT
>WFMP01000056.1 GCA_015489035.1 Candidatus Altimarinota bacterium | reverse complement strand
GTATTAGAATTAGCTAATTAAAAAGTATATATTATTGAAACAAATTGTTGATAAAAAATATAATATTTCAAATTTATAAGTAGGATAGTAATTCCCTACTTTTTTTTATTTGCTTATTTTATCTTTTTTTTTATACTAAAAGTAATTTTAAATTACTTATAATTATCAAATGGATATTAAAAATCTTACATGAAAAATATTAGAAAAATGAAAAAAAATGAAACAATGATTTGAAGATGTGACAAATTATATGTTGATACTTGATTATATTAAAAATGCAAAAAATATTTCTGTTATCTGACATGATAAAATAGACGGAGATAGTCTTGGAAGTGTTTTAGCAGTTTCAAAATGGTTAAAAAACAAATTTCCAGACAAACAAATTATTTCTTACACAAACAGAAAACCTTCTGCAGTATTTGACTTTTTAAATCCAGAAATACAATTTTGAGAAGATTTGATTTTAGATGAAAATACAGATTTATTTATAATTTTGGACAGTGCAAATTTAGAAAGACTATGAGATTTATACACAAACAACAAAGAACTTATAGAAAAAACTGATATTATCAATATTGACCATCATATTTCAAATACTAACTTTGGAAAAGTAAATATTGTAGAATGAAACTCACCTGCTACAGCTCAAATAATATATAAAATTTTAACTACTTTGGAATGAAATATAAATAACTTAATAAATCAAACTAAAAACTGATTTGACAAAGATATTGCAACTTATCTTTTGATTTGAATTTTGACAGATACAAATAATTTTACTATACCATTAGCAGATGATAAAACTTTGGAAATAGCTTCTAATTTAATAAAAAAATGAGCAGATAAACAACTTATTATAGATAAAATATTTCAAAGTAAATCTGTAGAACAATTACAATTACAAGGATTAGTATTGAATAGAATCAAAAAAATAGAAAAAGATAATATTACAACATACTTTTCTTACTACACTGAAAATGATTTAATTGATTTATGACTTGATCCAAGAGATAGTTGAATATGAAGAGCTTTGGTAAGTATTTTAAACCAAATAGATTGAGCAGATTTTGTTTCTTTATGGAAAATCAAAGAAAATGACAACTCTATATCTTTCAGATCAAAAGAATTTGATGTAAATGCTTTGGCAAACAAATTATGATGATGAGGACACAAAAATGCATCTTGAGCTGGAATAAAAGAAAGTTTAACACCAGAAGAAATCGAAGATAAAATAAAGGAATTATTGAAATAATAATTTCTTAAAATTTAATTTAGAAAATATTTATATATCATCTTGCATTTGATCCGGGATCTACTTATTAGTCTGTCCCCGGACTCTACAAGATAAACATACAAAAATAACTTTATTTTTTATTACAAATAATAACTTTGAGTCCGGGGACTGATTACGATGTAGATTCCTGCCTTCGCAGGAATGACAAACATTAAATTATCCTACTAATACTGTTTAAATCCTGTAATACTACTTTCATGCAAAAAATTGATAATTTTTATATAGAATGATTTAAGTTTAATAAAGATAGTAAAATAGCTACCTTTCATTTTTCTTTTGACAAAAAAGTTAATTTTGAAGAAAAAATAGATTTTAATGTTTGAAAAAAACTAAATAATTTTGATGAAGAAATTCTAAATAATCTTTTAACAAATTTAAGTATAGCACTTGGAATAAGTTATTACAAACTCTACCCTTTTACAAATATTGTTTTACCTATAAAATTAGATAATAAACAATTAAATTTTTGGAATAAATTTTATACAAATGGACTAGGAGAATTTTTTTATACAAACAATATAAATCCTTGAGTAATAAATTTTCAAAATTGAATACAAACTTTTTCTACTAAAATTTGAGAAGTTGAAAAGCAAAATAAAGCACTCTTACTTTGGTGATGAGGGAAAGACAGTATTGTATGATATTCTATGATAAAAGATAAATATGATTATGATTTGTTTGTAGTTTGAAAAATAGACAAAATCAAGCAAGATACTGCAAATATAGTTTGAAAACAACCATTACTTATAAGAAGATACTTATCAGAAAATTTATTTGAATTAAATAAAACTTATTACAACTGACATGTTCCCATTACTTGAATCATATCTTTCATAAGTTTGATAACTTCTTATTTGTATAGATACAACTATATTTTTACATCAAATGAAAAATCTGCCTGAGAAGAAAATACTATTTGGAAATGATACAAAATAAATCATCAATACAGTAAATCATTAGAATTTGAAGAAGATTTTAAACAATATAATTTAGATTTCATAAATTGAATAGAATATAAAAGTTTATTATCAACTATGCTAGAAATAGATATTGTAGAAAAATTTATAAAACTAGAAGAATTTTTTCCTTATTTTTCATCTTGTAATAGAAATTTTAAAATAACTTGAACTAGCCAAACAAAAAGATGGTGCTGTAATTGCGAAAAGTGTGCATTCGTCTATTTAATTTTATCAGCATATTTACCAAAAGAAAAAGTCATAAACATTTTTTGAGAAGATTTATTTGAAAATAAAAATCTATTGGAAACTTACAAATGACTTATTTGAAAAAATATCAAACCTTTTGAATGTGTATGAACTCATAATGAAAGTAAAAAAGCATTAGAATTAATTTTAAAAAAATATAAATGAGAAAAACTACCTTTTATATTAAAGAACTTGACTTAATTAGGTTCTTTTTATAATAATAGCTATCCATAAAAATTTTATAATTTAATAAAAAAATAAAAATGCTTTGAATATTCAAAAAAAAAGAAGTAAATTATGATTGAGAGTTTGACTGATTATGCTCTTCTCAAAAACAATGCGAAAATTTTTGAAAGAAACTTTTACAAGTATTTGTATCATCAGAAAATATATGAGAATTAGAAAGAAGATTAAAAAGATGCAATGAATGTTATCTAAAAAATTGAGCTAGTCATCCAACTGTTAAAATTACAAGATGAAATTTAAGCACAGAAGTTCATCATTATAATTCAAAAAATAAAAGAAAATAATCTAAGATATGTAGAAAACAACTACATATTTTTTTGTGAAAGAAAAGGTTAAAAATTACTCTATTTTGACAAAAAATATTTTTTTCTTAAACTTATAAGTAAATATATTTTAAATATAAATAAAAATAAAAAAAATGACTGTAAATACAACATATTGTATAAATCAAATTGTATCAAATTTACATAATCAATGAATAAACTCATTATCATCACAGTATCTCAAGAAAATATTAGATACTACATTTTCCAGTAGTATAAAAACTAAAATAAAATGTTTTATATCTCTTAAGGAAAAATATCATAATTATGATAATATAGTTAAACATATAAATGAAAATATGCTTCAAAAACAAAATACGCATTCTTCTGCTATTGTAGAAAAAAAATTATTAAATAAAAATACACAGAAAACTTATGTAGAAGATATCTACGCAACACAGCAATGAAAACAACATAAACACACTACAACAAAACAGATAAATACACCAACAGAAAATATATATCTTTGATATTTAAAAACTACATGATGGATTATCATAATTATCTTATTAATTATAATATTTTTTAAGACAATTAGATATATTATATCTTTTATATATGATGTATTAAATAAACATAGAATAAAATATATAAAAATTATTATGCCAAGGCTCGACACAAAATGAGATAGAGAAAGAGAAAAAGACATATCTAAAGATATGAAAGAAAAAATATGAAGAATGGCTCAAGTTTTTAGATGAATACATAAACTTGGTTCATTATCTGTAACAGATTCTATCATGGCTTTTTTATTTGATAAAGCAAAAGTTGATTTAGCATATAAATACAAAAAATGAGAATTGTTTTTTATAGTTTGAACATATCCAGAATATTTAAATACTATACAGGCAAATATATCAGCTCAATATGCAGACAGTATTATAGAGCCTATAGAAAAATTTAATCCATTCCCATCAAAATTGAAAAACAATATCATTACTCTAAAAACTAAAAAAAATAGTGTCTATCCTATCAGGACATTCAAACAACTAGAAGATGACCCTATGAATAATATTTTGGATACCATTTCTAAAGTATCGCCAGAAGATGATGTTACTATTTTAATGACATTAAGACCATACAAAGATAAATTTAATAAGAAAGCCAAAATAATAGCAGATAAATTGTTCAAAAGAGAAATTACATATGATCAAAAAATAAATCCATTATCTATAATCCTAAAACCGATAAATTTTATAATAAATGGAGCCTCTGACAAAATGATTAAAAAAATGAAACCATGAGCAAGTAGTGGTGATAGTTATACGAGGATGACAAAAGCAGAAGAAGAGGCAATTAATTTAATGGCTGAAGAAGCAGGAAAACCAGCCTTTTCAGGTAGTATGTTTTTGATAGCAAATTCTAAACATAAAGATAGAAATGAACAAACAATACAAAGTCTTATATCAGCATATACTATTTATAAAGATGAATATAATAATGAACTTGATCAACCAGATATAGAAGCAGATATATTTTGATGGTTTTTTAAACCTATGTGGAGATTTTCAACTTTATTTTCACTAGTATGATTTTTTACAAAAACAAATATTTTTACAATAAATGAATTATCTTCTTTATATCATTTTCCAGATTGAATATTTAATAGATCTCAAGCAATTGTCCGGGCAGAATATAAAATGGCAGAACCACCAAAATCACTACCAGTTCCAAAAGAAGAAAATGGGAGAATAATAAGTTGAATTATTGCTGAATGATATAAATGATGAAGTATTAGTAAAGTATTTGCTTGATCAAGGCATTCGAATATTTGAACAAAAAAAGAAGAAAAAATAGTTATAGATAAAGAAACTTGAGAAGAAAAAGTAACTTATATAGAAAAAACAGGTATAAAATGCTACAAAGATGGAATTTTACTTTGAGTTTCAGTTTATAAAAATCAATACAAACCAGTTTATATAAAAAGAAATGATAGAACAAGACATCACTATATCATAGGTAAGTCAGGTTGAGGTAAATCTGTATATATTTCATCACTTGCAAGACAAGATATTTGGAATGGAGATGGTGTTTGTGTAATAGATCCTCATGGTGATTTAGTAGAAGATATCATAAACTATGTTCCAAAAGAAAGAGCAAAAGATATAATATACTTTGATGCTGGTAATGATCAAAGACCTATGGGACTTAATCTTTATGAAATAGATAAAGAAGAACAAGCAGATAGAGTTGTAAATGATGCTACTGAAATATTTATCAAGATGTTTGGTGCTGAAATATTTGGTCCGAGAATTCAAGAATATTTTAAATATGGTTCTTTAACTTTACTTGCGGATATGGAAGAATGAGCTACTCTACTTGATGTGCCAAGACTTTTTACAGATGAATGATACAGAGAATATAAAACTGCAAAAGTAAAAAATCCAACTGTAAGAAACTTCTGGGAAAAAACTTATAATGCTATGGGTG
>WFMP01000055.1 GCA_015489035.1 Candidatus Altimarinota bacterium | reverse complement strand
TATTTATACTTCAAGTATATTTTTGTTGTTTCTTGTATATTTCTCATCAAATTATTTTAATTTGTTTTTTTTGATAAGTATAAGATAAGTAAAATCTAAATAATTTACTTGTTTCTTCAATTTCCCATACATATCTTGTATTTGTTTTTGTTATATTATATAATTGTTTTATAAAATAAATAGTACTTCATTCTTTTATAAATATTTTTTTTATTTCTTTTTTTATTGTTATTTCTATTCAACTTAATGCATTATCATAGGCTTTATCAATTTTATCGTATATTGTATTTATATCTACAACTCAACTCTTATAATCACTCATAAATATTTTTTCAAGCTTGTTTTGTATATTATCAATATTTATATCTATTTCTATTCAATTTTTTTTTAGATTTGTTAATTGTTGTCAAGCTTGTTTTTTTATTTTATACGATATATTTTTTATTTTATTTTTAAATATATTTTCTATTTCTTTACTTTCTGTATATAAATTTTCTGTATTATAACTAATCCAGTCAATTCAATATCAAATTGTATTATTTTTCCAATTTTTTTCTTTACTTTTGATTGCAAAATCAAATATATTTTCGTAATTTATTGTTTCTTTATCTATCATTTTTTATTTATTAAGATTATAAATAGTTTAGGACAAATCAAAACATAGTTAATAACTAATGTTTCTCCTTGTTTTTGTATAAAATGGTCTCCCCCCTATTACTCAACCTCTAAAGAGGCTTTTTCTTTCATATATTCTCATTTTCTTCATATTTTCCGAAACCATTCTAAATTTCTTTTTTTGTATTCTTCAAATTCTACTTCCTTAATTCAAAATTTAACATATTTTACAAATAAAATATGTTCTTTTTTTCAAATTATGTTTTTTAATATTTTTTCTTTCATTTTTAAAATATTATTAAATAAAATAAAAAGGACATAAAAGTCCTTTTTTGTTTTTGTTTTTGTTTTTTGCTAGTTCTTACATACAAATATTTTATAGTAGATTTTCACCTACTCTTATAATATAAGAATGCTTATTTTTTTTTCAAGTCTTTTTTTACTTTTTTATTTTGATGTTCCTGTAAATTTGTCATATACATATACTATAAGCTTTATAAATATCATTATTATTATAAGCCTAATTGACATAAGAGTATAAGGTAAATTTGTAGCTAAAAATCATATAATTGTATATATTTTTTGCATAACTCCTTCCAATCAACAGGCAATGTATGGGTATGAAATATTTATCGTAATTCAAAATATTAATAATCATAAAATTCCATATAAAATAAATTTTATTAAAGGTCTTAAAAAGTCCATTTTATTATTGTTTATAAATTAAATTTGTAAATAGTTTTTTAATTAAGTTTTACTCTAATTAATATTTATATATTTTTTTTGCGTTTTATTCTTTTTTTTGAAATAAATAAAATATAACAAACATAAATAAAGATACTGCCATAATAGAGTCTATAATAGATAATATCCATCATTTCACGTCCATTACTGAATTTCGTATTTGATTTGTTTCTACATTACTTCAAGTTTTAAATTGTATTGAAAATCAATGAGATTGTGAAATTCATAAATTAAATCACGCATCTTTTAATTGATTTTCTCACCAAGGCTGATAAACTAGAATAGCACCCATTATACGTAATACATCTTGTCCTACTCATATCGTATTCTTTGTAGTCTGTCATATTTCGCAAAATACATATCAAAACATAGATGGTACATATCATAACGCATCAAATGTTCAAGTTCATAGCACAGGTATACTACAAGCTTGTCAAGTTCAAACCCTTCAAATTTGACAAATAGGTTGTATTTTAGGATTATTTATAATTAATCAACTCATTTCTGTTCAAATTATAGTATGGTTTTTCGCTTTGTAAATTAAATTTCAAATTTTTCAACACTTTTCATATCAACAAGAACCAAAAATTTGATTATAAAATGTACAAGTAATAGGAGTTCTTTCATTTAAATTTTGTATACAAGATTGCATTGCTATTGTTTGTATTGTAGAATTTTTACAATTTTGTAATGCATTATTACATATATTTTCAATACTTCAAGTTTTATTTGAATAAATATATACATTTTCTCATAATATATTTGCATTTATTTTAGGTATATTTTCATTTATTTTATTAGCTATTTCTCAAAAATTTGATTTTCAAGCCTTTATTGGAACAACTACTTTTTTTGGAATTTTTCAAGTTATTTCAATTGTTATGTCTGTACTCCTATTTGTTTTGTATTTTGTAAAACTTCATTCTGTTACATCTACACTTTCATTTATATTTCTAGTTTTTGGTATTGCAGAATTTGCAGTATAAGTAGCATTTTTCATTTCATCTTTTATACTCTTACAATCAAAAGTTGTAGTATTGGCATCTGAACTTTTTTTTATACAAGCTATATTTCTATTTTTTTGTACATATTGTCATCACAACCAATGGAAAGATGCATTATCTGAACTTGCATAATTCTGAAATAACAATCTTTCTGGATGACCTCTAAAAGGTAAATTTAAAGTATTTATTTGTTTTGTATTATAATCAACAATATAACTATGTGACTTTCAACTTCCTCAATTTCATTTTCGCGTCCAAACCGTAACTTGTACAAATATCTTATTATTTTGTATTTGTACAAAATAGTCTATTGCTGTGTTAACTGAGGTAATATCTCAAGCACTTGTTTTTGTATTTAATAAATTAAAACAACTGAAAGAATAAGTATTTTTTCATTTTATTACATCATTTTTTCTTCTACATAACTCTAAATTAGCTTTTTTTGTTCATCATTGCAAAAAATAAATATACTGTTTTGAAATAGCTATACTATGGTTTAGTTTTATTTCTCTATACTTTCAATTGCTTCTTGTATATTCTATTCAAGATTTTGACCCAACTGAATACATATATTCTACATCTCCAGTTTCTAATGTTTGTATTGTATTATGTTTTGAAAATCAAATATCTTTAAAATTATGATATACTAATTTTTTTGCATCATATATATGTAGATATTTTTCATTATATTTACTAAATCAAAATATTCAAGGAATATCTGTTGCAATTAACTTATCATAACTTGAACTATTATCTTCATCTAGTGCAAAATAATAAGTTGGAACTTTCTTTTTTACTTTTTCTTCTTTTGTAATTTCAAAATTTATACTTCAAAATTCCATATATAAGTCATATAAATTTGTTGAATTTTTTCAAATATTTATATTATTTTCATTTCAAATTTCTGTTGTATATTTATTATCAGACGTTGAAATTTTCATTGTAAATCATCACACTTGAAAAAATAATAATATTCAAATTATATAAATTATTTTCTTCATTTTCTTAAATTATTTAAATAAAAATCTTTTAATTAATATTACTACGAACAACAAAATAATAGATATAGATACAAAATAATCTATATAGTTTATTCTCGTATAAGCTTTATCAATAAAAGCTTGATTTTGATTATATTGTGTAGTAGTATTAACAATATTAGTTTTTGTCCATTTTTGACATTTAAGTTGTCCTGGTGTATTACGAGTAGAATTATCTTTCCATTCTGCACATTTAAAATCTCCTGTTGTAGTAGTTGTAACTATTTTTGTTAGAATATTTTCCATTTTATTTTATTAAATTTCTAAAAAAATTTTTAAAAGCTCTCATATTTCTTTTAATAAAAATTCATATCAAATAAAATATGTATATAAAACATATAATATATATAAATCATAATGAAACACTCATTTCTGTTATCATAGCAATTTTTTAATTAAATAAAATATTATAAATAATTTTAATATTATATATAATATATATACGATTAATCAAAACATTTTATTTTTTATTTATAAATAAATCAATTTTTTTTTATTAATTTTTCCATTTCTTCTTTATATTTTTTGCGTAGCTCTAATTGTAATCTATTTTTATATCATTCAATACAATTGAATTTTCTTCTTCTTCTTATTATATTCCATATTTCCGAGTAATTATTTATATCTATATTTCGCATTTTTTCAAGTTGATTAATAGAATAGATATATCAATTAATTTCTAAATGCTCAATTATACTTATTATATTTTTAATTTTTTGTTTTTTTGAAATTTTCATTTTCTTATATAATTCATTTAAAAAAAGAATACTAATAAAAACCAGCTAATCAGCTGGTAAATAAAATATTATTTTTTTCTTCCACCAAAGAAATTTGACATAGCACCTTTTAAAGAGCCTACTATAACACCTAAATATCTTAATATAACTGGCAATAAATACAATCATATTAATCAAATAACTATACTAATAACCCAAGTTAGTGAATTTTGTCATTCTGTTACTATAGTATCTTTAAATTGAGATAAAGCACCTCAACTTCCAAATATTGTAGTATCTCATAACACTGCTAACATTGTCATTGTAACTGGTAATGCGGTTGCTATTACTTTTGCTTTTGTACTTACATTTAAATTTTTCATTTTTTTTATAATTATAATTTAAAATAGAAAGCTCTTTTAAGCTTTCTATGTTTATATTTATTTTTTTTTAAGTTTCAAGTCTTTTTTTATTTCTACTTTTTTTTGAAATAAATCTTCTAAATTAGCTACATCTCTCGTATTATATTTTACTCATATATCTCTAAAAGTTTTACTTATATCTTTTATTTTTATTTTTTTTATTGGTTTTAAATTAAGTTTATCATCTAATTCCATTTTATTTTTATATAAAATAGCATTTATATTAGTTTTTCAATCTTTTTGCCAAATTTTTGGTTTCCACATATATTCTACTAATGCTCTATAATTTACATCTACACTTCCAAATCTTTGCGCAATCCAGATTATATCTAAATTTGCTTTCCTAGAAATCATTAAAAATGATGAAAACATTTTGTTTATTATAGAGTTATAATTTCTACTAGATAAATTTCTTCCTGCTTCATCAAGCACCAAAATTCCTTTTGGTGGTATTTTTGCATTTATATCTAAATTTTCTAATTCATCTAAATCTGTCTTTCATTTCAATTTGGTATATTTTACATTTTTAGGTATTCATTTAATTTCGTAATTTGTATAAACTCTTTTATAGTCTCAACTTTTAACTCATATTCAAATAAGAATTGTAGATAAAGCAGTTTTTCCCGCTCAAGGCTTTCATACTATTGCAGTAATTTTATTAGAAATCATTATTATTATTGTTATTATAAGTAAAATGTTTGTCTTCCATTATTTCTTTTAACTCATCAATATTTTTTACGACTTTCTCATTACTGTATCAATACAGAATTGATAATACTTCCTTAACTTTATCGTCTTTAATTCCTAAATCTTTAATTCGCTCTATGTTTTTGTATCATAAATTTTTCAATAATGTATATAATTTAATTAGCTCTTTATCATATACAATCAAGTCTTTATCTCACAAATTTCATCATATTATATTTTCTATTTCATATATTTTATTTATTTCTGTCATAAGTTTTTTTTATTATATAAATAATTTATTTTATCTTTATATAAATACAATAAATGTTCTAATGTATTCATATCTATATTATTTAATTTTGTATTTATATTTGTTAGTTTTGTATTTTGTCAAGATAATATTTTTTTAAATTTATTTTGTTTTGTTGTTATTATATTATATTTTATATTTGTATTTGTATTTATTTGTTTTGTTATATTGTACATATATGTAAATATTCATATAATTCAAATTAATATTATAATATTTATTGTTTTTATAAATTTTTCTGTTTTTGTTGATAAATCTGTTCAAATTTTATTTAAAACTAATTTAACTAATCTAATTCAATCCTTTTCCATATAATTTCTATAAGTATATCCATCTTCTCATATAAATTCTTCAAAATCCATATAATCATTAACTCTATCAGGTTTTTTATTATATACTTTATTTTCAAATATATATTTTATATTCTCTTCTTTATTTAATTCTTTTTTTTCTGTAGCCATTTTTTATAATTATAATTTAAAATAGTTTTTTATATTGAAATATAAAAATTATGTAATACTATATATAATAATATAAAATGTAATATTAACATTATATATATTATACTTTTGTTGTTTGTATATTTATATATTCCATATGTCGTAAAAGGTATCATAAATATTTTAATAGATATCCAAAATCAAATTTCTCAATTATCTATCAATATTTTTGATACTTTTATAATTTCTACATTTCAATTATGTAAACTTAATATAGTAGAAATCACATCGAGTACTTCAACTACAACTATAAATAAAAATATATATTTATAATTTATATTTTTAATCATTTTTGTATTTATAAATGTATTAAATGTGTTTTAATTAATATTACAAGTATATTGTTAGTTTGTATAGCTAAATATACTAAAAACATACTTACAATAGTAAACCGTATCCAAAACTTTTTTTTTCATTGTTCTTTTACTTCTTTTAGAGCTTTTTCTATAAAATAAATGTCTGCAAATATTGCAATAAATTTTAGAATAATAGCAATAAAATAATATTTATGTACAATATTATGCATAAGACTATTTCATTCTTTAGCTCCTGCAAAACTTATTCATATATAAGTAGTAATTAAATCAAGCAACATAAGAAAAATAAATCAATAAAAGAAAAATTTAAATTTTGTATTTTCTTGTTTTATATGTTCAATTCTTAATAATTCCATTTTTAAAATATTAATTATAAAATAATTACTCTATCTGCTTCTCATTTTTGTATATTATTATCATATACAATTTCTATTTTCATTATTTTTATTTTTTTTTGTTCCATTATTTCTGTTATTGCTTTTAATTCCATTATTCATTCAAATTCAACTTCCTTAATTCCTGAATATTTTCCATTATTATTATAATATGATATAAATCATCTTATAACCTGTCTTTTCCCTGTTCCTACACAAAAACGATTGCTTTTGTATTTCTTTTTCAATTCTTTTATCTTTTCTTTTATAAATAGATGATTTCCCATTTTATTTTTTATTATTAAATAAATTATAAAAGAATATTTATATGTTTTTCTTTTACTCTTATAATATAAGAATGCTTATTTTTTTTTCAAGTCTTTTTTTAAAAAACTTGTGAAATGTAGTTAATTTGTAGGTTTTCATTTTGTAAAAAGTCTAAAAAATCTAATTTTTTCTTATTTTCTTCTTCTTTCTTGTAATAAATTTCCAAAATGTCTGTAAGTATATTTTCTAGTTCTTTTATAATATTATATCTTGTTTGTTTATCTTTTATTTCTTCATATATTTCTTTTATTATATTTTTTTTATATTCATTTATATAAATAGTAAAACATATAGTATCTCAATTTTCTATATTTTCTATTCTTGCTTTGTAGTATTTAAGAAATTCTTGTTTGTAATTTTCTATATAAAAAAGTTGTTTATCTATTTCTTGTTTTTGTTTTTGTATTTCTTCTAATGTTTTTGTGTATGATATTGAAAAACTCTCTTTTTTTAGTTTTGTTTCTATATTTTCTTCTATACTAGCTTCTTGTATTGTATACTTTTCTATTTGGTCTTTTGTTATTCAATTTTGTAATAATTTTTTATTTCGTCCTTTTACTGTTTTTAACATTTGTTGTATACTTATATTCGTATCTTGTTTTAATTCTTTTTTTTCTATTTTTTCTATATTAGAATAATAAAATAATTCTTCTAATTGTATAGCTAAATTATTATTATTTCAAAATTCATTTGGGTCTTGTATTCTATATCAAAATAATCATAGAAATAAATACTCAAAAGCTAATTGTGGTAATAAATCTCAATTTTTAATTGATGTTAGTATTTTTCATAATTTTGATTTTCTTATTTTGTATATTGTATTTCTTCAAAATTTTAATTCAATTTCAAGTCTTTTTACTTTTTTATTTTCATATTCTGGATATAAATTTATTTTATTTTTATTTTTTTTATCTTCTATACTATTATAATTTCTTATTTTTATATTATCTGCAATAGTATATTGTATTGTCTCTGCTTCTATATTTGTATTTTTATTTTTTGACTTATAATAATTAACTTCTATACTTTGTTTTCATTTTGGAGTTTTTGATAAAATAAGATTTCAAATATAATCAATATACAAATCAAGTCTTTGTATATTATGTGTTCATTTTTTTATAATATAATTTATTAAAAGTGGCTTGATATCGTTAATAATATTTTGCTGTGCTAATTTAAAAGTCATTCAATACATATTTATACTTCAAGTATATTTTTGTTGTTTCTTGTATATTTCTCATCAAATTATTTTAATTTGTTTTTTTTGATAAGTATAAGATAAGTAAAATCTAAATAATTTACTTGTTTCTTCAATTTCCCATACATATCTTGTATTTGTTTTTGT
>WFMP01000054.1 GCA_015489035.1 Candidatus Altimarinota bacterium | reverse complement strand
ATTATGTATTTTCTACTCAGAAAGACTCAGAAAGACTCTTTATTAGGTAATTTTCTACTCAGAAAGACTCAGAAAGACTCTTTATTAGGTAATTTTCTACTCAGAAAGACTCATTTTTTAGGTATTTTCTACTCAGAAAGACTCATTATCAAGTGTTTTTCTACTCATTAGGTGTTTTTCGATGTGTTGATGCATCAATTCTAACTTAGCAATTTTAATTTCTTTCTTAGACAATCGAATATGATAAAATTTTCTTCTTGACTTTTCGTTTATTACTCGTATCCAACCTATATAACTCTTTACCTCTATACAAATATGTTTTTTATGAAAATATTCATCAATTTCAAATTTGTTTTTTGTAGCGTGAATATTTAATGAAAAAACGAAAACCATAATTATAAAAATAATCTTCACATATTAATCCTTTTTGTTTATATGTCTTATTTATAGGTTTATATATTCTGAACTTTGAATGAAATTTCCATATCCGTTCCTTTTTCTGATGTTTTTAGTATTTTTATGTCTCCACCAAATTCTCTAATAATATGTCTATTCAAATACATACCATTCCCTCTAATACTGTCGCCAATCTGTTTAGTGCTAAAATTTGGTTCAAAAATATTTTTTCTATATTTTTCTGGAATTCCACTTCCGTTATCTGAAATAATGAGCTTCATCAAATTATTTTTTAAATCATCAGACATAAAAATTTTTATTTTACTTGCATCTGCTTCTATTGAATTTTTGAAGTGATTTATTACCACGTTCAACAAATCTATATTTTTCAAAGAATTAGGGCACATTCTGTATTTTTTTAAATCTTCGTCAATTTCACATTTGATATTACAATAAGAAATTAATATAATTCTTAAAGCACCTTGTACCACGTCATAAATAGTTTTATTGCCATTTGAATATCTAAGAGTTTTAAAATTTTTCATCTTACCTAAGACAGATAATGTTTGTTCGATACTCAGATGAATGAACTCGAAATCCTTATCTAATTTTATTATTTTTTTAGTCCATTTTCTATTTTCAGGACTATTTCTTAAATCAACACCATTATCTTTAATCCATTGTTTTTGTGACTCAACATAAGCTTTCAGTACTCTGTGAACCTTTTCCACTTTATTTTCGATAACTTCGACAGGAGTATTTAATTCGTGATGAACATTTTCTGTTATCATAATCATTGATTTATTTGCTAAAATAGCTTCGTTCCCTATATTTGCTATCATAGCCTCTTTTCGTTCTCTTTTATATGTTCTATACATAAATAACGAGAGTATGATTAAAAATAACACAAAAACAATGAACAGATTTAATACTATTTTAAACACATATTTCCCAAATACCTTTTCAACATATATATGTCCAGTTTTATTGTAAAAAATAATATCACCGTTATAAAAATACAAATTTTTTAACAATTTTTTAAAATGTGGCTTTGTGTACGTTAACTTAATTAATTTATTTTTTTCCATTTTAAAAATATTATTATCATCGTATATTTTGATGCATTTTGAAAGTCTGCAAATATGGGTTAAGTCTATTTCATTATATTCTTTTATATTTTCGGTTATCTGATTATTTAAATAGTGTATGTGAGTATTAACGCTTGTAATTACAGATGTTCCTAAAATACCGAGTAATAGCAAACCAACTATAATAAATTGCCAGATATATTTTGTAATAAATCTGATAATATTATATTTATTTTCTAGCATGAAATAATCTCTCGAGAATAATTTTTCTTCTATCATTCATGTTGTACTGTGTTTTAAATAAAAGATTATCGTTAATTTTTCTGCCTACTATCTTGCTGTATTTCTGTACGAGTTCGCCAATAACTTTAATGTTGCTGTTCATTTGATTTCCGGTATAAAACAAATACTCTAATTCAGGATTAGCTTCGTGTAAAATTTCAAACACATCAACACCATTGAGTTTTATGTTGCTTGTTTTGCTCATAACTATTCCCGAATATGTAATGTCTATAATTGCTTTCTGAATATTCATATTAGGATATTTT
>WFMP01000053.1 GCA_015489035.1 Candidatus Altimarinota bacterium | reverse complement strand
CATCTGTCTCAGCGCCTTCAATATCAATTTTTAAAAAATCAACCTGCTGATCTTTTAAATAACTACTTAGCTTAACAGTCGAAATTTTTATCAGCGCTTTATTATCACTATCACTTGCAATTCTACCTCCATCAGCGCCTTCTGAAAAAAACTTTAGAGTTGTTACTTCTTTATAAAGCCCCTTGTTAATTAGCTCTACATTTTGAAAGTCAAAAGAAGCTATATTAAATTGAAGATAATCAAAAATACTCTTATCCGGTTCAAAAGCAATTAGTTTTGCATCTGGATATAAAGTTTTAAAATAGATAATACTTAAGCCTATATTGGCACCACAATCTATAATAAGCGGCTCTTTTTTAGCTGTAGCAAATTTATATATTTCAAGTTCAAATAGTTCATAATTTAAAAAAAGTAGTGAAGCACTATCTGGAATCTTAATTTTATTTCCAAAAAAATGGACATCCAATTCTTTATATCTTGGAGTTCTCTTAAGTAGCCCATAATCTTCATCAGTAAATCGCTTGCGCATCATTTTTTTCCATTTAAATTTCTATCACGGTAAAATATAATTTAGTAGTTAAACTATATTTTACCATATTTGCATTGATATTATAAAATACACCTAAACACGCTTATTTATTGTAAGTTAACAATATCTTCTGGATACAGCTCCCGTAATTCATCTTTTGTAGCATTTACAATATACTTTTCTATATCATTTGTTAATAGTTCTGATTTAGATTTTTTATTTTTTTTTCCAATAAAAGACATTGTATAATTTTTATTATAGGTTCTGTAATGCTCTTCTGATTCCATCATATCCTCAAGATTTGCATTTTGAATTGCTTTACTAAGAATTTTATCTGAAAGGCGGACTCCAAGGTTTTTATATAAAAATCTAATCTCTTGAGCCGTATTTTCTATTAGATTTTCATATTTTAAAAAATGTATTCGTTGCGCATCATTTCTTTTATACATCCAACTCTTTATATGTTTTTTCCATGCCATAACTCCATAAGCCTCATCTTTTACAAAAGTTTCAAAATCAGCTTTATATCCAGAATGAATCATCATATTATAATAACTCACCATAACATCTACAGGATGCCGCATAAGATAAATAACAAATATATAATTATAGTTAAATTGTGAATGAGATTTTATAAACGTTCTATTTAAAAATCTGTTAATCATGGTCTCTTTGGTCTGATGAACATCAATTATATACTTTTGAATATTATAAAAAGTTGCTATTTCATCTCTATTGATTAATTGTAATTCAATATTGCTAATAATATGTGATAACCATGTTACGCCACTCTTTGGAAATTCTACAATATATATATCATCATGCATCGGATTTTTTACAACCAAGTTTTGATCTATCATTTTATAGCCTTTTTATACAATATCATATCACAAAACCCATGATAAAACAAAATAGATTTCCTTGCTTCAACACTCTTTATAGGCCTTGAAATTTTCTGACTAACATCAGCATATCTTTAAAGAAATTATGGTTGTTAAAACCTAGCTTTAAACTCCAATATATTATTTCGTGTATATTTTCATTCGCACTAAAATCCACCTTGATACCATATTTCTCACCGGCTTTTTTTAAAAAAATTTCATGAAAAGTGTTGCCAAACCTAGTAATATCTGTTCGCTCATAACCAAACCATTCGAGATCATCAAAAAACTTTTTAAAATGCAGCTGATGCTGTTGTTCAAAATCATTTATTGTTGTATTTTTGTATTTTAAGTCTTGCACCCTTGTAAAAGCAACATCTTGTGAAAATTGAATTAAAAATTTTATTAACTTAATATCTGTTGAATTGATATTTTGTCTAATATGATTAGAAATCAATACCTCTAAAGATTGACAAAAATCATAAATATCAGAAAGAGTGGCAAATTGTATTTTATATATATTGTCTTGAAACAATATCTCAACATTGCGTCTTTGTTCATCACTAAAACCAAACGCCTTAAACCTAGCCTGTGGAAATTTTACCATCAACTCTTTTATATACTCCATGAAATCTTTGTCGTTTAGATTTTCCTGTGTAGCCAAAAATCCAATTACATTTTTCTCATACAAATTTTCTAGTCTTTTTTCATCTACTGTAGCTTCAAGAGAATTATTAAATGCAAACTCATGATAATGTTCATCATCTCTTGCTGGCATATATACCTCTGATTTAAAACTTCGTTCATCATCACTATAGTAAAACTTTAGCTCTTTTGTATGGTTTTTATATTTATCTAAGAGTTGATAGTTGATG
>WFMP01000052.1 GCA_015489035.1 Candidatus Altimarinota bacterium | reverse complement strand
GCTCACAAGTATAAGTTATCTACTAAATGATTTTCAACCAATAAATAAGCTTTATCTCATCAAAAAGCTTCTTCAAATTTTTTTTTAGATTGAATGCTTTTTAGATTACTCTTTTTAGTATCTATACTAAATTTATTATTATTTTTTTTGCTATCTTTTCCTTTTTCTAAACTAAATGTTATATCACCTTTAATCTCACCACTAAATTCATATTTAGTTCAGCTTAATACTATTGGATGATTTTTGTCTTGTCATTTTTCTACAGTATCAGAAGTTTCTGTGATGGTTTGAACTTTTGGATCTCATACTTCTGTCATAGTAGTATGTCATTTTTCAACAACTGTAAACCAAGCTTCAGTATTAGAACCTTTAAAAGTTGATCTTAAATCTTTTATATTATTTTTTCATTTGATATTGTTTAAGATATCTTTATCAGAGGTTTCTCAAATTACTAAAAATCATTCTTTTACTTTTCAATCTTTATCTGTTCATAAATTTACTTTTATTTTACCTGAAAAAGTATTTTTTCAAAGTTTTCATTTATCCTTGTTTCAAAAATCATAATCATTTTTTGCACATATTGAAATTTGACTTCAACTTAATCACTTAAAGCTTTGAGAATATCATTCGTAATTTATATTCCATTTATCTGGGATATCCCGAGTTTCTCCATCTGCAGATTCATAAAATCTTCACCAATCAATATTGTTTTTTAATTCTTTTTTTTCAATTTTTACAGGTTGTTTGCTTACTTTTCAAACTGCAAGTGCCTTCGATAATGAACTTAAATCTATTTTTGAATGTGGCTGAACTATTTGTTTCCATTTTGGAGAATTTGTATCTCAGATTTTTTCATATCAGTTATCTGGTTTTCAGTTATTAAACACTTTAAATTCTCAGGTTTTTTTGTTATAGCATAAATTTTTAATTTTTTCATTTATAGTTTTTAGATCCATTCATCATAAATATTCAGTTGAAATAGCAGTAAAAAGTTTACTTACAGCAGAAAGATAATCATAATGTCAATTTTTATCAGTTGTCCCACCCACTTCATAATAAGATTTTCAATTTTCAAAAATAATTTTTCATCCATGAGTATATTTACTATCAAGTATTTTTCATTGTCATTCTTTAATTTTTCAAAAATTAACATTATGGTTTCTTAATTCATTTTTATCTACATAAATAGCATTTGTCTCAAGCTCTCAACCTGTATCTATTTTTATTCACATTTCATTTTCATTTAATTTTTTATCTCAATCTTCATCAATAAAAATTTCTTTATCACTAATAGTTAAATTTTTAGCTAATTTTTCCAGTCATTTAATAGGATCTGGACTTGCTTGTTTATCTTTAGGTATAACCAAAACTAATTCTTTTTTTCATCATACAGAAGCTTTTTCAAATTTAACTCAAAATTTAGATTGAACATAATCATTCATATTTTTTATAAAAAAATCCTTTCCATCTTGATTTCAAGCTAGTTTAGATAATTTATTGTCAATTTGTGTTATTTTGCTTGATAATTCTTCTCAAGTTTGTTTTTCTGTTTCTTTTAAATTATATTTTTTAAGTTTTTCTTGTTTTTCAGTAGTTTGCTCCTGTTCATATATTCTATTATCCATTTTTTCTGGCATTTTATTTTTTGTTTATATTTTAAATATTTTTAAGTTTTTCTTCTATTTTTTGTAATTCCTTAAACTCTTTTTGTTTTTCTATATTCTCAATATCTGTTAATGACTTGAGATACAATCTTCATTTTTCTTCTCAAATGTCTTTTATTATTTTTTCTTCTAGATCTCCATACTTCGTAAAAACTTCTTGGACAGTAGTTTCTATGTCTTCAGTCCAATTTGAAATATTTAATAATTTTTGTTTTATTTCTGGATCTACCAATAATGTATTTTTAAGCTTTTCTCTCAAATTATTCATTTTATTTTTTGTTTTTATTTTAAATATTATTTGAATTATAATTAAATAAAAAAATAAGTCAAAAATAACTTATTTAAATTATGAATATTTTAAAATTTAGTTCAATAATACTTCAAGAACTTTTACTCAGTTTATCATAGCTAATTCCAAATTTGATTCGTGAGCCTTTCTTGCTTCTTCATTTGCTGCATCTGAAACTGACTTAATTATGTAAGCTTTGTCTAATAAATTAAATTCTCTCAAAACAGATAAAAATGCAAAAGCTTCCATTTCTACTACATGAGCATTATGCTTTTTAACAATTTGAGAAACTACATTTTCATCATCTATAAATTGATCTCAAGTTGCACAAATAGATTCATCAAATATATTAAAATCAGCTCATTCTATATTTATTTTACTACAGATATCTATTTCTCATTTTGCATAATTTAGATGTTCTCATTCAAAAGGCAAATACATATCATGTTGAACTACTTTATCTACCAAAAATACATCTCAAGGTAGTGCATTTTCTTCTTTTCAACTATTTCAAGCTATTCAAATATTTATAATTTTTTCAAAAGGTCCGTATTGCGACAAAATCATAGTTCACATAGTAGCTTGTATTTTTCATATTCAGCCTTTTACCAAAACTATATTTTTTCATTTATAAACAGATATTTCTTTGTAAGTTTTAATCTCTTTTAAATTATATTTTTCAATAATTATATTTGCTTCATCTAGCATAGCACAAAGTATTCAATTCATTTGTCATCGATTATTTTATAAATGTTGTTAGATTAATAATAAAGCTTTTTTAATCAAGTAAATTTAGTATAAAATAAAGATATTTAATTTTCAAAATTCTTTATGAAAGAAATTATAATAAACTGACAAAAAGTTCAGTATCAAATAAGAAATAGTAACAAAGCAAAAAATATTAAAATATCTATAAACTCAGATTGAGAACTTGTTTTAGTTTTGCCTAAGAAATGATTTTTTCAGTCTCAAAAAAGTTTGATAAAAAAATGAGAAGAATTTATGAAACAAAAATGAAATTGGATTTTGAAACATATTTGAAAAACTAACAATTTTAAATTATGAGATAATTATCAAGATTATCTAAAAAATAAAGAAAAGGCACTTAAATTAGTTTCTCTAAAAGTTAGGTATTGGTCTGAAAAAATGTGAGTATCTTACAATAAAATTTTTATAAAAAATCAAAGGACGAAGTGGGGAAGTTGTTCCTCAAAGAAAAACCTGAATTTTAACTATAAAATAATATATCTTGAAGTTACAGAACAAGAGTATCTTATAGTGCATGAGTTAGCACACTTGAAATATATGAATCATCAAAAGGAATTTTGGGATTTAGTTTGTAATACCTTATGAAGTGAAAAATATAGAAAATATAAAATCAAAATTAAATAAAAAAACACTTCCAGAACACTGGAAGGCGTATACAAGCTGTTAGGCTTATGACAACTGGTGGGCTTGGGTAATAGCAGTCCTACGATATATTTTCATTGCTATAACTTTTTCATTACCATCTTCTTGAACATCAATATTTATCATTTGTGTCTTTTTATTGAAGTGTATGCTTATAACATGTGCCTTATCGATATGACTTTTACTTTTACTGTCTTTTGCTCCAGCAAGTATTAACTTTGCTGTTTCTTGAGGATGGCCTGTTGCACTCAAATCTGTTATTTGTCTTCTTTGTAGCATAAAATGCTCCTTTGTTTTTTTTTTACTCAATTCGATTTATTGTTTCAAATTGGTTATCTGTGTATAAGAAAAATTCATTTAAAGTCAAACTATTTCTCACAATTTGTTTTACATAAATCTTTTGTATCAAATCAAGGACAAGAACAAGCTGCATCTACTGTAATTTCTGAACATTTATTATTTTCTACTATCCATCTTTTACCACAATACATTTGACAAGTAATAGTTCCAGGTGCTGGTTTTTTGTAAAAACATTTCTTAGAAAGAGTGTTATTTGAAGATTTATTTGGAATTTGTTTAAATAAAGAATTAAAAGCTATAAAATTATCTTCCTTTCATTTGAACATATCAAAGAAATTATTATTTATTTCAAATGGAATAAATTTTTTTCAGTTTGTATAGTAAGAAACTCTATGATCTTCATTTTTATATTGATATTTATTTAGTCAATTTCCATAGTAATAAGGGTTTCTTTTATCTTCTATTTTGTGTAAATAATTATACTTATCTATATAATTTTTTGATAAAATTTCTGTAAATCAACTATTTATATTTATTTTGAATCATTTAATTCATACGAAATAAGGTATCTTTTTTATATAGTCATAACATCTTTGTCAATTCACAAATCTTTTTCCATTTTCCCAATTATATTTTGGATAACATTTATGTTCTATTTTATCTTTGGTTAGGTAAACTGGTAAAAGTAAAGTTTTCAGATTTTTATCGTAAACAAAACTTCTAGGATTATCAAATACTGGAGAATAGCTTCATCAATTTCAAACTTTTTTTTCATCTCAAAGAATAGTTGAGTAAAGTTGTTTTATTAATATTTTATCTTTTACTTTTTTACTATAATCTATTTTGTAAATATCAAGTTTTATATTTTTTGGTAAAGATCGGTTTCAATGAACTTCTTCTGCTTGTTGTCAAATTCATAACAAATATTGAATATTTCAAACTTTTTCTAATGGATGTAAATATAAACTATATCAAGGTATTTTAAGTTCTCAAATAATTTTAGGATTGTTATTGTCTTGTAAATCTATTACAAACAATGGATCGGTTGCTTTGAAAGTTACTAAATATGCTTTATCTCATATAAATCTAGATGATTTAAAATCTTCTCATTTTGCAATTCATTGAAGTTTTCATTCTAAATTTAATTTTTTATCAAAAGTGTATAAATCTGTAGCTCTTGAAGGATAATAATGTTTTGTAAATATTCTAAAATTTCAATCACTATCTTCATCCATGCTGTATTGGTTTATAGGTTGTCAAGGAACTATTTGGCTATTTACATAATTTAAGTTAAATCCATTTACTGAAAGTTTATGAATTAAAGTAAAACTTCATCTTGGATAGAACGGTAAAAGACACATTAATCAAGGTCTACATCTCCAAGAACTTCATTCATAATAATTATTTACTAAATACAATGATTTTGTAGTCATATGAATCTGACCATTACTCATATTTCCAAAAATTATATATTGATTTGGATTTTGTTTTGTATCTATATCGACTATATTTACCAAATTAAATTTTAAATCATAAATAGATAATTTATCAAAATTTGTAGGAATAAATAAAATATTATTCAAAGCTGAATTTGTAAGTCTTATTTGAATAGGATATATTTTTCATTTAAACTTAAATTTTGCATTTTTATCAATAAATATATCAATAGCTTTTTGACTAATTCACTTTTTAATATCTTCTAATATTTTTTCTTTATTTAAATTTTTAATTTGTTTATCATAAGTACTTTTGATTTCTTGATTCATTGTCTTACTTAATTCATCTATTTTTTTATAATTCCTTTCTTTATAATTTTTTTTATATTCTTCATTAATTTGTGTTTGATATTTTTTTCTTATAATATTTATGTCTTTTTCTATAGGATTCGAAATGTAATTTTTACAAATATTTCTTGCGATGCTTGAAAAAGAATAGTCTGTGATTAAATAAATTTTATTATTTACAATTCTTGCATCTTTAAAGTTTCATTTTGCATCATATAATCTTTTAAATTTTGCTTTTCAGTTTGTGATTTTATAAAAAACTAAGTCTGTAACTTCTCATCAAAATACTTGTGAATATCTATTTCATATTACAATAAGTTGATTATTCACAAAAAATAATTTTACATTATATTTATTTATAAGTTTTGGTATTGTAATAATATCTGAGATTTTTACTTTACTTAAATCTAGATTGTTTCAACTAACTGGTGAAGAAATAATATAAATTTTTCATTCTTTTTTGTTAAAATAAGCAATATAATTTTTTGTAAGCTTTAAAATTTCTGGTTCATCTACATTTTCTTTTTGTAAATTTGTTTTACCATAAGATACTTTATCTGCTGAACCTCATATTTTTTTCATCATAACTGAAGCTGATTTAACTGTATTTCCTGCAATACTATCATTTGCAACTCAAAGTTCCATTGTTCTATATAATGGATGAAGATATATGTTGTAGTTACAGCTTTTAATGATCTTATCATACATTTTATCTATAATAATTTTTTCAAATTGATCTTTTGTAGTAAATTTTTCTAATTTAAAATTTTCATTTAAAACTTTAATTTTTTCATTTTGAGCTTTTTGATTTTCTTGGTTTATTGCACCCTGCCAATTAGCAAAAGAATTTCAAACCAAAGTTAATAAGAATAATACTATTATTTTTTTCATTTTAATATTTTTTATAAATTAAATAACAATATAGTTAAAGAAATAAAAAATAAAATTGCACAAAATCATTATTTATAATTTAATTTGTTTTTCAACACGATTATTTGCTGATAATTCAATATTATAGATAATATATTTACTTTTTTTATTAAAAAGAAATTATAAAAATAATTTATTGAAATAGAAAACAAAATGTTTATTATACAGCTTACTTTGTTTTGGGTCAATAGCTCAGTTGGTAGAGCAACGGCCTCTTAAGCCGGTGGTCGTGGGTTCGAATCCCACTTGACCCAATCTGTAGGGATATAGCTCAGGGGCAGAGCGGGAGTCTCCAAAGCTCCGCGTCGTAGGTTCAAATCCTACTATCCCTGTTCTTATTTTATAGAATAGTAAAGAAGAAGAGATTAATTTGATTTTTTGTTCTATACTATTCTAAAAAAGTATAAATTCTTAAAATTTTTAAATTCTTAATTATCTAAAAGAAATGGCAGTACCAAGAAAAAAAGTTTCTATAGCAAAAAAACATCAAAGAACAAGTACATGGAGAACATTGAAAATGAAAAAAATGATGAATAAAATGAAATTAGTTGCTTGTCCTCAATGTAAAACTATGAAATTACAAGCTCATGTATGTCCTCAATGTGGTTATTATAAAGGTACTCAAGTTTTGACTATCAAAGCAAAAGCTACTGAAAATGCAGTTATTGAAGCTTAATTTTTTATAATAAGAAATAAAATATATGAATTTATCTAATCGTATCTATAGTAGAAAAGTTTTTTTTCGTATGTTATATACTTATAACTTTTCTAAGTCTATTTTGTGAAATGAAATTTATTCAAATACAGCTAAAAAAATAGACAATATAGTAAAACTTTGATTAGATAAAATCAATGAATCAGAGTTTCAGAACTTTGATTTTTCTTTGTTGTTGGACTTTGAAAATAAAAAAAATACAGAATCTTTTTCTATGGATGAATATATAACTTATTTTAATCCTGAAAATGCTGTAAATTTTGAGAAAGTAGTTAATTATACTACTAACTTTTTTGTTAAGAAAAAAGAATGAGTAAATGTAGAATATGATTATCTTATAAAAAATGCTAAGTACCTTATAGAAAATTATAAAGATATAGTAAATTTAATAAATAAGAATTTGCCTACTTTTAAATTTGATGAGCTAAATTCTATAGATCAAGCTATTTTGTTATTATGAGTTGTGGAAAGTGAGGTTTATAAAACTCCAAAAGCTGTTATAATAAAAGAATGTATGTTTCTTGCTTCTACTTTTGGAACTGACAATTCAGTTAATTTAATAAATGCTGTTTTAGATAAGAGTTTATGAAAAAAATAAGAATTTATATTTTGCTTTTAGAAAATTAATATTATTTGTAAAATGATAGCAAAATATGATGCTTTGTTGGAAGA
>WFMP01000051.1 GCA_015489035.1 Candidatus Altimarinota bacterium | reverse complement strand
TCATGAAATACAGATGTTTTTAATAGTTGAAGAAGGAAAGATATTTCTGAATTTGATTTAAATAAAACTGTAGAAGATGTAATTAGTGATACTAAAAATTATGTAATGGAAAACTTATATAAATAATAAAACCCTTTAATATTTAGAGAAAATATTTATTATCTTTTCATTTAGTTAGTAATTTTTTTTTATGGAAAATAAACTTAAATTTAAAGTTTTAAAAACAAAATGAAAATCAAGAGCAGGTGAAATAGAACTTAATGGAGTAAAATTAAAAACTCCTGTTTTTATGCCTGTTGGAACAAAAGCTACTGTAAAATGAATTCCTTTAGATTTTTTGAAAGATACAAACTATCTTGGAACAGAAGATAGAGTAAATATAATTTTAGCAAATACTTATCATCTTTTCTTGAGACCTTGAGAAGATTTGATACAAAAAATGGATGGGTTGCATAAGTGGGAAAACTGGGATGGATTAATTTTGACTGATTCTTGATGATTTCAGGTATTTTCATTAGGTTTAGGTGCAAAAAAAGAGGAATTAGCAAAAATTCAAGATGATGGAGTATGGTTTAAATCACCAAAAGATGGTAGCAAACATTTTTTTAATGCTGAAAAAGTTGTAGATATTCAATCAAAATTATGATCTGATATTATGATGATGCTTGATGTTTGTTCTCCAGTAGAAGATATTTCAAAAGAAGAAGTGGAAAGACAAATGAATATTACTCATAATTGGGCAAAAAGAGCTTATGAATATTTTATGCCAAAATATAATGACATAAGATGAGTTTTGTTTCCTATTGTTCAAGGTGGATTATACAAAGATTTGAGAGAAAAATCAGCTACATATTTAAGTAATTTTGCTTTTGATGGAATTGCTATTTGATGACTTTCAGTGTGAGAAACAAAATGAGAGATGGAAGATATACTTTCTCATACTACAGATTTTTTACCAGAAGATAAGCCAAGATATCTTATGTGAGTTTGAACTCCAGAAGACTTGATTATGGGTATTAGAGAATGAATAGATATGTTTGATTGTGTTTTACCTACAAGACTTGGAAGGCACGGAACAGCTTTTTCAGAAAATGGAAACATAAAATTAAAAAATGCTTGTTATTTCGACGATAAGGCACCTATAGATAGTAAGTGCAAATGTTATGTTTGTCAAAATTACTCAAGGTCTTATTTACATCATTTGGTAAAAGAAAAAGAAATGTTATGATGAACTTTAATTAGCTTACACAATATTTCATATTTACATCAAGTAGTAGAACAAGAAAGAAATAGGATTTTAGAAGATTAAATATTACTTGTAAATAAAATCACTTTTAGATATACTAGCTAAGATTTTTAGTTTAAAATAAGAAAATATGTGAAAAAAATTAGTAATTGTGGAATCTCCAGCTAAGGCAAAAACTATTAAAAAATATTTATGAAAAGACTTTGAAGTGAGAGCTTCAGTAGGACATATTGAAGATTTGCCACCTAGTAGTCTGTGAGTAGATATTGAAAATGATTTTCAACCAGAATACGAAATAATGAAATGAAAAAATAAAGTAGTTTCAGACTTAAAAAAACTTGTAAAATCTCATGATGAGGTATATCTTGCTACCGATCAAGATAGGGAGTGAGAAGCTATTGCTTGGCATCTTACAAGAGTTTTGAAATTACCAGAAAATACTCCAAGAATATGATTTCACGAAATTACAAAAACAGCTATTCAAAATGCTATCAAAAAACCTTGAAATATAGATATGGATATGGTGAATGCCCAACAAGGTAGAAGAATTTTGGATAGGTTAGTGTGATACAAAGTTTCACCTGTTTTGTGGAAAAAAATAAGAATGTGATTATCAGCTTGAAGAGTACAATCTGTGGCTGTTAAGCTAATTGTAGAAAGAGAAAATGAAATTAAAAATTTTAAACCAAGTCAAATTTGGGATTTATGAGCAAAATTGGAGAATGCTTTGTCTATAAAATTAGATAAACTTAAATGAAAGAAAGTAGAAATTAAAACTGAAAAGAAAGTTTTAGAGTTTTTAGAAAAAGTTTGAATTAATATCTCAGATTTTGAAGAAAAATCAAAAGATTTTAAAGTAACAGATTTACAATCAAAAAAAGTTAAAAACTTAATTTTTAATCAATCTATAAATTTTGATTTAGTTGAAATTAAAAAAAGTAAGTCTAAAAGAAAACCATCAGCTCCATTTATGACTTCTACATTACAACAAGAAGCTTCAAACAAACTTGGTTGGTGAGTAAAACAAGTAATGCAAGTTGCTCAAAAATTGTATGAAAATGGATTTATTACTTATATGAGAACAGATGATATAAGTTTATCACCTGAAGCTATCAAACAAGCTGAAAAAGTTATTGTTTCAGAGTTTTGAAAAGAATATAGCAAACCTACTCAATATAAATGAAAATCAAAAAATGCTCAAGAAGCCCATGAAGCTATAAGACCTACAGATTTATCAAAAAATGCAAGTAATTTGTGAGTTTCTGGACAGGAAGCAAGTTTATATACTTTGATTTACAATAGAACTTTGGCAAGTCAAATGTCTGAAGCTCAAATTGAAAATACTACTTATAATTTTTCTACAAATCATGATGATATTTGGATTATAAAATGAGAAGTAATTAAATTTGATTGATTTTTGAAAGTTTATGGATGATGAAAAGATAATATTTTGCCTAAATTAAAAAAATGAGATAGTTTAAAGTCTGAAAAAGTTTTTGCAAATCAAAAATACACAAAATGACCTGCTAGATTTACAGAATCATCTTTGGTTAAACAAATGGAAAGTTTATGAATAGGAAGACCTTCTACTTATGCAGCTGTGATTTCTACTATTATTACAAGGTGATATATTGAAAAAACTGATGATAAAAAATTAAAACCAACTGAAATTGCA
Source organism: Candidatus Altimarinota bacterium (assembly GCA_015489035.1). Lineage (GTDB taxonomy): Bacteria > Patescibacteriota > Gracilibacteria > Absconditabacterales > Absconditicoccaceae > S009-33. The sequence continues at coordinate 890 of WFMP01000051.1, read as the reverse complement.
TTTATGGTTACTGAATTTCTAGAAAAACAATTTGCTGAAATGATGGATTATAAATTTACAGCTAAGATGGAAGAAAATCTAGATAAAATTGCATTATGAAAAGTAGATTGGGTAAAAATGATGAAAACTTTTTGGAATAAATTTAAAAAAAATATCGACGATGCAGACGAAGTAAAAAAAGAAGTTCAACTTGTAGGTAAAAAATGTCCGGATTGTGGAGCGGATTTAATTTATAAATTTGGTAGATTTGGTAAATTTATAGCTTGTAGTAATTATCCAGAATGTAAGCATAAAGAACAAACAACTGAAGAACAATCTACAGAAAAAGAACTAAAAGAAAAATATGAATGATTAGAATGTCCTGCTGGTGGAACTATAGAAGTTAAAAGGTCAAGAAATGGATATTTTCTAGCAAGTAGTCTTTATCCAGAAGTAAAATGGGCAATGGCACCAGATGTCTTTGACTTAAACAAACAATATGGTTGAGAAAAATGTGATAAATGTGAAAAATGAACTATGATTGTAAAAAAATGAAGAAGATGATATTTCTTGGCTTGTGATCAATATCCAGAATGTAAAAATATTAAAAATTTAAAGATAGAAAAGAAAGAATAAGAAAATAATTAAGTAGAAAGAATAACTCCTAAAAATATAAATTTATTTTAAATATTTATATTTATTTGATATTTGTCCTGCATAATTTTTTGCGTAATGTATTTTTCAATTTATTCAGTGTAAATAGTACCAATAATTATTTTTTTTGGAATTTATAACTGATCGTATACTTTGCAAAGTAGGATTTCACACTGGTGTTGGAGGTAATCAGATATTTGCTCTTGTGTTATATTTATTTGATTTATTTCCTGTCTCTTATACACATCTCCGAGCCC
>WFMP01000050.1 GCA_015489035.1 Candidatus Altimarinota bacterium | reverse complement strand
GGATTAGAAAGGTTGAAATTATGATGTCATACAATAAAATTATCAAGACACTTGAAGATAAATATTTGTGTAGCACTGTACTTATAAATGTCAAAGAAATAGAAGATTGGTTGATTTTTACTCTGAAACAAGAGTATCCAAAAATTAGTATCAATTTTACCGTGGTCAGAGTAAATTCTAGCATTTGCATCCGTCACAACAATGATTTTGAAAAACAATTAAAAAAATTTTATCCAGAAGCATTATTTTAAAGATCGTTTCAAGGACCAAATATCGATTAAGAATCAAGGACTAATTGATTAAGAACAGAAAAATATAAATAAATTGGTTAGACAATTTCAACTAATGCTAACAATCATTAGAGATGTTGAACACTCGTGAATGATGCCTGACAATATTTTGTCTCAAACAAGAATGGCAAATAAATAAGTTCTTGGTTTAAATAATTAAGTCGTAGAAGTTCAATCTAGTGCGATTTTAATACTAGAGGAATGTTTGAACAATGAATTTTCCATCTTTGAACCCTAGCAAAATAATTTTTCCTAAAAAAATAAATATATCTTTATCAAATATAAATAATCATAATATAATATTTAATCAGTCTGACGCATATAAACATATATCCGGTATTTTTCATATCGACAATTCAATAGAAATTAAATTACCCAAAACTCCTAATTTAGAAATTTTAAACGCTGTTATTTCACATGAGTTGATTCACAGAAAGCAAAACGATTTAACGCAAGGCAAATATACAAAATGGATTGAATCTTATGGTAACGAGTTAAATAACTGCGTGAAAAAATTTAATAATAATGAAAATCAAGATTATGCAAAAATAAAAAATATGCACATTTTTTATAAGTACGGAAATCCTTTTGAGCAGATGGCGTATGCTTATCATTTTGTTAAATTAAAAAAATATTATAATTTTAAAACACCAGACGACATTATAAAATATTTGAAAACATCTCTCATACCTATCAACGAAATTGAATATTATATAAATGAATATTGGAAATGTTTATGATAACTTCTAATCTATTGGATAGATATGGTAGTGCAAAAGATAATATTAATGAATCATTAAGTTTAAAAATGTGCTATCTTGAAGTATTTAGCTCAGAATACTTGAATTATTAAGTTCTTTTAGTTTTTTAGTATGTAATAATGTTATCTTAGACACTAATGTAGAACTCAAATTTCATAAATATTAAGTTCTTTTTTAGTTTTATTCATTATAATAATGTAGTTAAGTTCTTTTTTTAGTTTTATTCGTAATATCAAAAATATTAAGTTCTTTTTTAGTTTTATTCGTTATAATAATGTAGTTAAGTTAACAATAAAGGAATTGCATGAAATGTCCGATAGAATGTCCTCACACGTTTCTAGAAACAAAATATAATAATGTTACCATGGACACTATTATAAAATTCAAAAAGAGCGTCAATTATGTGCTAAATATGATTGCATCTTGGGAAAATAGAAACCATGAACAAGCAAGCATATTTACTAATTTTATTGAAATTACGAATGCTGCATACGGAGTAATAGATAATCCGTATAAAAATGTTCGTAAAAATATATTTACCATGAAAAACAGTTTAAAAAAAATTAGCAAAAAAATATCCGAAGATTGGATTTTAGATAAAATCATGTTTGTTGGGAAAAAACAAAAATTCAATCCAAATATGATTATTTTAGAATCAGTTTATAACAGAGACCCGGAAAAAGATTTAGGAAAATGGATAAAAATTGTTAATAATTTTGATGAAGCTTTAGAACTTTACAACAAAGCTGTGAATGAAGCTACGTTAATACTCAAAAAAGCGGCACATTTACCAGAAACAACTGAAAAAGTCAACGGATATTATTACAGATGTACTGCTTCAGGTGATTGTGAAAAAATAAAATATAAAGATAAAAAAATCACAATCGACAGATACGGACTTAACAGATGGGATTGGAGTGTGCATCCACATACTGAAACAATAAATTTTTCAAAAAATGATAGTATTTACAGCTACATCTGGAAACAAGAATGTCCAGAAATGTATCTAGTATAAAAAGGATTAAAAAATGATATCAAACACAATAAATGCACTTGCAATGATAATCGTATCTGTACTGATGATTTTAGTTTTTTTGATAATATGGGTATTTTCTTTTTCATTTGCTGTACTTGTTATTTTAGTTGATTTTTTATTTTTGGGTACAAGAAAAATACTTGAAATATTACGTTTGAACTTAATTTGATTTTAATATGTTCAAAGATGGAAAATTTGATTTTAATATGTTCAAAGATGGAAAATTTGATTTTAATATGTTCAAAGATGGAAAATTTGATTTTAATGTGTTCAGAGTATGAATTTAAGTTTTGTTTAATCTTGATGTGTTATAATATTACATAAAAAGGATAAGAAGATGAATTACACAGACATTGTTAATAATTTTAAGTTAATTGAAAATGTAAGATTGATTGAAAATGAAGTTATTGTTAGTGGAGTTAACAACAATGATGAGTCAGACGAAGTAAGTTATACCTACAAATATTCAAGAGTTGCACGGGCAGTTGCCGAAAAAGTAGAAATGTTTATAGGCATATAGATTAAAAAAGGAATAAAATGAATTACAATCTTTTAAACACAAAAACAGTAGTCCCAAGAAGCGATGTTAGAGCATTCGAAAAAAATCTTTTCAAACAAGGTTTTGGATATCCGTTGAATTTAGAACTTTCCACATATCCAAGATACAAAAAAGGTGCTAAAAGTGATGTTGCATTTATTATTAATGTAAATGGCGAAATTGAAGATTACGATTATGATAATGATTTTATGTCATATGAAAGATCCACTGCAGAAGCAATAAATTGGGAGTTTTACTTCGACTAACTATAAATAATCATAGAATTAAGTTTCTTTTAAAGTTAATATGCTATAATATTACACACAAAAACAAAATTGAAAGGTCCGAATTGAATTTTTGCCTACCTGAACTTAAAGAAGTAGAAAGAATTGTTAAAAACTCAGAAGCATTTTACATTAAAGACACAGTCGTTGAAGGTCAGAACGTGAAACTTGTAGACTATCGTCTTGCGAGCATAAGTGATTTTGTTAATGGGAGTTTTGAACTCAGAGGTTTGTGTTTTGTGCAGCAAAGCAATGGTACGTGGAAACGACATTTGCTTCTAAATAAATTTTTCAATCTAGGACAAACCAAATTCAGTGATGAGCTTTCTTGGATGTACGAAGATGTTAATGACAAAAAAATCACATCAGTATCTGATAAGTGCGATGGTAGTATTATTTCATTTGTGCAATTTGATGCAGGAATACGTGCTAAGTCTAAAATGTCATTTGATAGCGACCAATCAAAAAGTGCTCAAAAAATATATGATTCTGATAAAGAACTCCAAAAATTTATTAGTATTTGTTCAGACTTGAAAAAAACTCCAATTTTTGAATTAGTAGGATATGAGAATTGTATAGTTTTGAATTATCCTATGTCCTCTGAACTAAGATTGCTCCAAATAAGAGATAACAGAACCGGTGAATATCTTACAAGAGCTGACATTAATAACTTAATCAAATCTGCCGAATTAACTAGCATTAAGATTACTAAAAATTACAATCTTGATGAACTTCAAACAGTCGCATCAGGTTATACTGAAGAGGAAGCAAGAAACAGACTAAATGACAAAAAGTTCCAAAGTCTACAAGAAATGATAGACTTTTTAAGTATTTCACTGAATTCATCAGAAAATGGTATGAAGATATTGGATTTATTAATACTAGCAAAAGAATATGTAGAAAACGAAGAAGGCGAAGTAATTTCATGGTCAGATGGTCAGATGGCAAAGATTAAAAATTTACATTACTTAGAATTACATTCACTTATCGGACCAGACAGTTTCAGAGAAAATATTCTTATTCAAACAATCATTTCTGGAAACATAGATGATGTTATTTCAGCGCTAGTTCCGGGTACAAAAAAAGACAAAATTGTTCAGATGGATAAAATAGTAACTGATTATTTCAATCATCTTGTGGTTAAGTTCAAAGCATTACGTGATTCATATTATAACGAGTACAAAGAAAATAGAAAAGATTTTGCTATCAATAACAAGAAAAATGTCTTGTTTGGTTCTGTCATGAAAAGTTTACACGCAAAAATATCTGATACTGAAAAAATAGCTGAAGAAGCAGTTAAGGAATACATACTACGAGAAACAAACTCGTTAAGTAAAGCTAAACAATTTGTTGACAGAATTGAAAATAAAGACCTAATAGATAATACTCCTTATGAGTATCAGAGTTAAGTTCATTTTCAAGTTATTACATACTGAAAACACATACAGATAAAGGTACATGATGAAAGTAACCAGAAAAGAATTAAATGAAATAATCGGAACCTGTTCAGTTGATGCTGATTTGAATTATCTAGACGTGTCTGATATAACAGATATGGATTATTTATTTTACGAGTCTGAGTTCAATGGAGATATTTCGAAATGGAATGTTTTTAATGTAACTGATATAAGTCATATGTTTTATAATTCTAAGTTCAACGGTAACATTTCAAAATGGGATGTATCTAATGTAACAAATATGAAATATATGTTTTATAGGACAAAATTCAACAGTGACATATCAGAATGGGATGTTTCTAATGTAACTGATATGAAATTTATGTTTCATAAGTCAAAATTCAACAAAGACATATCTAAATGGGATGTTTCTAATGTAACTAATATGGAGCGTATGTTTTATGAGTCAAAATTCAACAAAGACATATCTAAATGGGATGTTTCTAATGTAACTAATATGGAG
>WFMP01000049.1 GCA_015489035.1 Candidatus Altimarinota bacterium | reverse complement strand
CTATAATGTCATTTATTACTTACCTTTGAAATTTAGAACAGATAAATATTGATAATTTAGAAGAAACAAAAGTTTCTGATGCAATTAAACAATATCAAGAACAAATCTATAAAAAACTTATTCAAGATTTAGATTTTTCTTTTAAATGAAAAAAATATAAGAAAGTTTTAATACAAGTTCCTTTTGACCATATTAAATGATTCTTACAAATTTTAAAACAAGAGAAACAAAATAGTATTTTAAACAATTCAGGTGTAGAAATTGTGAAAATAAATTATTTTGAAATAGCAAATGAAAAAAGTATAGCTGAAACTTATAAAAAATATTTTGATTATATTAGTAATTTTGGTAAATTTATAGAAATCTTTTCTACTTGAAAAGAAATGGAAACTTTTGCAAAAGATGAAATACATAGAAAAGAAGTTGCACAAGCTTTTACAAATTTTATGAAAAAAATATTAAATTGGGTAGCAAATAATCCAAAATTAAAAACTTATTTTCCATCACAAGAGCAAGCAGATTTGGAAAATATGACTTTGGAAGAGTTTTATAAACTTTATATGGAAGCTTCTAGTTTAGATTGGAATCAAGCTTGAAATGCAAATGAAGAATTGGTAAAACTTTTCAGAGAATATGATTATGTAAAAATAGTTTGAGAAAATGCTGATATAACTTTTTGAATTAAATGAATGTGAGCAAAAAATTCTGTTATAGATGCTAACTATCCAGGATGTGAAGTATTTTCTGCTCCTGTAAAAGACCAAGTAAATGGTTGGATTTATTATCCAAATGAAGTTTATTTTAAATTTAGTTGAGATACTGCGAAATGACTTTATTTTGAGTTTAAAAATGGAAAATTAGTAAATTTTGATATAAAAAATAATATTCCAAATAAAGAGCAAATTAAACAAAGATTTCTTGAAAAATTTAATGAAAATGAAGGAAATAGATATTTATGAGAACTTGCTTTTGGAACAAATCCTTATGTACCAGTTGGAATAAAACACAAACTTATAGGAGAAAAAGCTTTTGGTATGCACTTTGCTCTGTGAAGAGCTTATAAATATCCCCAAGTAAATAATTGAAATAACGAAGCTACCATACATTGGGATGCTATTAGAACATTGAAAGATGGTGTGAAAGTTTATTTTTGAAAAGAAAATGGAGAAGAAATTTTAGTTATAGACAATGAGATTTACAATAAAAAAGCTTGTCCTAAATTGTATGAAATGAGTAATTTAGCTTAAGCTAACTAAATCCTTATAATTCTTTCTTAAAAACTTATAATCTTTTTTGAATTGTTCTAAATTAGTATTTTTCAATCTTATAAATCCAACTCTTGAAAATCATTCTTTTGAAGGTCAAATTTCTTTTCAAATATTTTTTTCAAGTAATTTAATTTGTTCAAGTGATGAAAGTTTTTCTATTTTTCAAATAATTTCTTTATTAAATTCTTTTAGAATTCATTTTTTTTCTGGATAAATAGCCCAAACTGAATAATTTGTTTTAATTGTATTGTTTAAAAATCAAGTTTTATAGTTATCAAATGGTAAATCTAGTAAATTTAAATTATAAGTTTTATCATACATATCAAGTCTAAACCCTCATATTCTACCATTTAGTTCAATAGTTTTGAATATTCATTTACTTGTAAGTTTAAATTCATGATGAACAAAAGTATTCTTTATATCCAATGCTTTTATATTTTGTTCTACAAAATTTTTTAATTTTTCTAAATCCAAAGCTTTATCTGTTTCTTGACTAATAACTCTTGAAATATTACAAAAATCATCAATTCAAATATCTATTCCAAACTCCAAAAATACAGGCTTTGTTAAATAAATATTTTGATTTTTATCTATAAAATAATCAACAGACCAAGCAGTTCCATCTATAAACTCTTCTACTAAAAATTTTGTATTTTCATATCAAGCTGTTTCTCAAATTCTTTCTAAAATATTTTTATATTCTTTTACATATTCTTGTAATTCATTTTTATTATTAACTATTTTTACTCATCTTGATTGTGCTCAACTTACAGGTTTTACAACTGCTGGAAAATCAAAATCTATATCATTTACTAAATTTTCTAAATCTGTTTCTAAAAAATTTACAGTAATACTTTTATTATAATCTAAAAGTAATTGCCTTTGTAAATCTTTGTTTGTAAAAGCTAGATAATTTGTCGTATAAGTCTGGTTAAAATATTTTTTCAATTCATTTACCAAAGCTATTGCATGTTCTTCAAAAGTATGAAAAAAAGTGTTTTCTAT
>WFMP01000048.1 GCA_015489035.1 Candidatus Altimarinota bacterium | reverse complement strand
TATCAAGTATTGTTCCCTCTGCTTAGCACAAAGCCGTTACCAGCAATGCACTAGAAGGTAGGAAGAAGACCAACAGAAGGTCTTATCGATGCTTAACCGACATCAAATTGAGCGACTTCTTGTCGCACGGTCCTAAATCAACAAAGGTACTAAACTGCCCATAGGATTTATTTTTTAGAGAGTGTAAAAAGAACTGTGTAAACCTTAAAAATTAGATTCATTTGATAAACTAATCAAGTGAATTATTTATAAGGATTTACATATGAGCTTAATCAACCACGAAGAGTTAAAAAAACAATTAGCATCAGGAGAGATTACTTCTCTTGATGATATTACTGCAGAGTTTAAAAATATACTCAAAGAAGTAATACAAACTGCATCACAAGAAGAACTCACTTCCCATTTAGGCTACGACAAGTATCAAGAATCTTCAAGTTCAAATGCCCGTAACGGTTACAATGAAAAAACCATAAAATCTAAGTATGGAGAGTTTGATGTATCTATCCCGCGAGATAGAGAGGCCAGCTTTGAGCCACAGCTTGTGAAGAAGAGAGAAGTACTTCTCGATGGTAGTGAGGACTTAATTCTTTCACTCTATACCAAGGGTATGAGTGTAAGAGATATACAACTGCACCTCGACGATCTATACGGATATGAGCTCTCTACTCAAACCATCTCAAATATTACAGAAAAAGTTATAGAAAAAGCCACTGAATGGCAGAACCGTCCACTTGATAAAATCTATCCTATCATCTTTATGGATGCAACAGTGCTAAAGATCAGAGTGGATAGAGTTGTTAAAAATATAGCATGCCGCACAGGAACAGCAAAATAAGTGGAATACGAACTGTATTAGAAATTGGTATGAAATTTATACCCTCAAGGAGAATCTCGCCCTCAACTTTGTATATTTTTCAGCGAAATTATGTCAAAATATACGAAGTAATTAGAGGATAAGAGGTGGGTTTACACAGTTTGTTTTACGGTCACTATTAAAATGAATTCCAAATATCCTCAGGGGTTTTCTTATCCTCAAAAGCCAATAATATTTCTTCCATTATTAGCTTTTTTTCTTCCTTCTTATAGCTTATGTACTCATTAGTCTTTTTATAACCTTGTTCTTGGAGACTTAAATCAGAAATCCTCAATAAAATTTCTTTTTTTAAATATTTTTTTAGTGCTTTAGTTTTAACTTTTCTACTGTCTGTAAAGTTGCATATATCTGCCTCGAGTAATTTACCTATGTCAGAACTAGATAGTTCAGTATTTATCCAATAATTCCATGTTTTAAGGTATGGAGAATTTTGATTATTTGTATAGAATTTTTTCTTATTGACTGTATCTGTAGCAGCTAAAAAATCACCGTCAGAGATTTCAGAAAGAAATATTTTTTTCAATACTTTATCTTGATTTTTAGCCTGATTGAATAAGTTATATATATTTTTTTCTGTCTTTTTTTCTTTGTTGTCTAGAAACATAATTGGATACATGACTAACACTAATTCAATAAATTTATTGAGCTTATCGTCTAATGCATCCTCATAATCTATCAGAATATCTTTCAGTAATTTTTCTCTAAATAATTCTTTGTCCTGAAATACTGTAATTGAATATTTAAAATGCTCATATATACTTGTGAAGTGAATATTTTTATCCAAAATCTCATACCTTATCTTTATTTTAAATTGTAGAGTTTTACCACGCTATAGCATTGTAAAAGCACCATTCAAACCTAACTATGTAGTCATTACTTTTGATTCAATGCACATTATATTTGCAATAATTGTAACATAATCAGGCCATTATACAGCAACAGTTTTCATTCTGGAGCGTTGAAAGATATCATAAAGTCCAAATTTTCTTCTTTATTTAGCTTTGTGTAATTTTTCGAAATCTTTTAAATTTCTAACATCTTCTTATCATTAGAGTTTTTTACCGTGAAATATTTCTCTAATATATAAGTGGGCTAAGTTTTCTCCGCGCAATTCAGTATAACACATATAAATTTTTATTGTAATTACAATGTTTGAAATTTCAAATATCCACAAAAAGCAAAATTTGATTTTAATATAATTTCGTTATCTGCAGTGTTCTACAGAACTAAAAAATACTCATATCAGTCCAAAGGAGACAAAATGAATGATAATACAAAAGTTATTAAATTGCTACAGGAAATAGCAGATAGGTTACTTGTACCACGGATGGATCTACATAAAAAGCGTTGGCTTACTCCAAAAGAGCTAGAAATTGAATATGATTTTAAGGAAAAAACATTTGTACATTATCGTGGAGATAGAAAGGTTCCATTTTCTAAAATAGGAACTAAACTAATTCGATATGATCGCCAGAAAATCGATAAATGGCTCGAAGACCATGAAATTATTGGTTTTGAACATGCAGATTGAAAAAATTACAAGAACGAACGAAGATGAGCGCCATGCTCTTGTTCGTTCGTTTTCAAGGTTATCGACAGGTCTTCAAGTTGAAATAATGTCAGCCCATCGCAAATTGTTGTATAAATTGAAACAAAAATATCAAGATATTGAAATATCAACTTTGTCTTATTCTGCACTAATTATGACATTGCAACTTAATAAAGTTGATCGAGAGAAGTTGAAAAGGCTTGATCTATCAGATATGAACCTGGATGAAATCCGTGATATAACCTCGAAAAATGCAAAATTATTTTTGCAAAAACAATTTCGTATTCAAACAAAAAGAGAGCGTTTGCTAGGTTTCTGGGCAGTTGTACATACTTTAAAGGTTGATGAAAAAATGAGTTTTCGTAGAATAAAAACTTACTTAAAAAAATATTATAAGTTTGAAGTTTCTTATAGCACAATATCAAAAGTCTGGAATCAAATGGAACAAGAAAAGGATAAAAAAAATGGATGAAAATATTGAAAAATACAATGGCAAAATTGACATTAGTCATGTCGTTTTAGATCACGATAAAGATATAAAACTATTGAGAGGTTTCGAAATAGTTCCAGACATAAACAAACGATATATGAGGAATGTTGTAGTGATGATAAAAGATGAATTTATCACATCTAATCTAACGGACAGTATTCGGTTCAAGGAAGAATTGATATTGTTTACTGGTGGTGATTTGCAAAATAAATTCTTATGTACAACAACGCGAACAATCAAAAAAGAAATTGTTCATAGTTTACTAGTGATATTACCGTCAAAAAAAGAAATTTTCATCGGGAAAGCGGAAGCAAGAACAATGGTTACGATGTGGAATATGGCTATGCAAGGGTATTCGTTTTCTAGGATTTCAGAATTTGAAACAAATCAATCTTTGGAAACTTGGACAAGAGCTTTGGAGCGTAATGGATATCTTGAAATAGATTCAATTGGGTAAATAGATGTTGTTCATGTTTATATTTCTATGTATCATCATATTTATTACCTATACTATATTTATTAGCATAGGTAATAAAAAAGATGAAGGTATAGAAGAAAAAATTGAGGAAAATAAAAAGGAAACTCAGTCAAAGGAAATTAAAAAATCAAAAGAAGTTGTACTACATTTTCAAACTGACCCAATAAAAATCTCTGTATATACTCTATATACTTTTCATAGTTTTAGAATAGATAATTTTTATAAAAAAATAGTTATAAATAGACTATTTATTGATGAACCATTTCATACGACTTTCGTACAACTTTTGCAGATTTATGACCATACTGAGTCATGGATTAAAAGTCAAAAAACAAAAGAAATAAAATTAAAAATCAGAACAAAAAATGGAGGTTTTCAAGAGGGTACTTCTTTTAAAATTTATTCAGTAACTGAAATAATTTTTAATTTTTTAGGTAATATTCTAGAATATTTTGATAACTATAAATATTCAAAAATGATCAAAAAAATGTCATATTGGCTGCTTTAG
>WFMP01000047.1 GCA_015489035.1 Candidatus Altimarinota bacterium | reverse complement strand
TCTTTTATAAAAAATGTTGGTTGCTGATTCTGTTGTCCGAATGGAGCTAATTTCCAAATATCATTTATTTCATCTGACATTAAATCTTTTTCTGTCACTTCCGTATCTACAAAAATAAGTTTTTCTAAATCTCATGGTAAAATATTTTCTCCATATTTATAGACAGCTTCTTTAAATTTGTCTAAATTGTCCAAATTACAAGTTAATCATCCAGCCTGAGCATGTCATCCAAATCTATCAAGTAATCCATCTCATCATACTTCTTCCAACATTTTTACTATTGAAAAATACATCGGAGCTCTACAAGAACCTACAGCTTGTCATTTTTCTTTATCAATATGCATTACAATAGATGGTTTGTTATATTTTTCTGTAAGTCTTCAAGAAACTATTCAAATAATTCACTCATGAAACTCACCTGCAGCTATAAGAACATTTTTTGAAAAATCTATATTTTGTTCTATCTCTTTCAAAATATCTGATTGAGTATCTCTCCTGTTTTGATTCATATCCTCAAGTTTCTGCAAATACTCAAGTTGTTTCTCAGCCCTTTGTTGATACAAAACATGAAAAGCAGTATCTGGAGTATGCATCCTACCTGAAGCATTTAGTCTTGGTCAAATTACAAATCAAATATGATATGCTTCTACAGTTTTTAAATTCAAATAATTACAAATATTTCATATATTTTGTGGTCTTTTATTTCTATCATTTATAATTTCTAATCATTTTTGAACTAATAATCTATTTTCATCAAGCAAAGGAACACAATCTGCAACTGTTCCTATCGCAACTATCGGCAAAAAATAATTCATCATTTTCTCTTTCATAGATTTAGACAACTTCTGTCTATTCGCAATAGCTGTAATCAATTTAAAAGCAACTCACACTCAAGCAATATCTTTGTAAGGATAATCAGGTGAAGTTTTAGGATTTACCAAGGCAAAAGGCTCTGGAATCTTATCCAAAGGACTATGATGATCAGTTATTATCACATCTATTCAAAGTTTTTTTGCATATTCAGTTTCTTCTATAGCTGTAATACCATTATCTACAGTAATTACTACACTTACTCATTTTTCTTTCAATTCATCAAGATGAAAACCTCTTATTCAGTACCCATCAACTCTTGAAGGTAATCTCAAAGATATATTTTTATATCACAAAAAATTATAAATAAAATAAAAAACCACGTAAGTAGCCGTCACTCCATCTACATCATAATCTCAAAAAACGACTATTCTTTCATTGTTTTTCATAGCCTTTTCTATTCTTACGATAGCCTTTTCCATATCTGACAGTAAAAAACTATCATACCAAAAATTTTTCCAAGAAGGATTTAAAAACTTTTCTTTTTGTTCTAAATCTATTCATCTTATTTTCAAAAGTCTATCAAGTATAGACAATTCTTCTTCTGTATTTAATAATTCAAATTTCACTATTCAAAATTTATAAAGTTAAAAGTAATATAATTAAACTTCTTTATACACACTTCATCTTACATCAATAACCAATAATATAATTAATTTACCTTCTTCATCAATATCAAACACTAACCTATATTCTCATATTCTAAATCTATAAGTTCATATTTTTGGATCTGTTAATCTTTCAGCATACTGTAATGGATTTTCACTAGCAAAATAAAAATCAAGTTTTTTAATAATTCTTTCCTGTATTTTTTTGTCTAATTTTGAAAAAGATTTTATTGCTTTTTTTCTAAAAATATATTTCCAACTCATTTTTTATAATTAAACATTTAAATCAAACATTTTTACGACATGTTCTCTTGAATACTCTTCCTTTTCTTCCCTAGCTTCTTCAATATCTTTTAAATATTGTTTATCTTGCAATAATTGCATCTCTTCCTGCATTTTTTCAAATTCTTTCATAGACAAAAATAATCACATAGGTTTTCAATTATTTACTATAATTTTAAATCATGAAGTTTGTAAAGATTTAGTAGGAGATTTTTGTAATTCCCTTATAGATACATAATTTTCTGGTTTTAATAAACTAGTGATAGCTAATAATTGTTTTGTAGTCATACTTTTATAATTAAAAAATAAATATACAATAATATAACAATTATATATTTTATTGCAATATATTTATATATTTTGTCCTCGGGGACGGAGCCCAACCCACAAAAAAAACCCAAACCGAAGTTTGAGCTTAAAACTTTTTATTTAGCTTTAACGAAACTAAAATAATTTTTTGCAAAATAAATTAATCAATTTACATATTCTAGTTTATTTTGGTAATTATCTAATGTATTTTTAATCATAATTTTATATCATCTATACATTTCTACCAAATATTTCAATCTATCTCTATTAAATTTATATTTTTGATACATTTTGCTTAAGAATTTTTTAAACACATTATTTACAAGTTTCATTTTTTGTTTATTTAGTCTATTTGCTATCTTTTCCTGTTTTGTAAGGGTTTTTTTGTTTTGTGTCTTCGATACTGTTTTTATATTTTGAGTTGTTTTTTGTCTCTGTATATTTTGGGTGTTATTTATTTGTTTTTTTGTAGATATATTTACATTATGAAAACTTACTTCTCATCACTGTAAAACTAAAGCACAATTTGAATAAGTACTATCGGTATCATAACAAATAGGATTTTTATTTACTATTTTAAATTTAGACAAACTCATATCATTACCTATATTCAAATGATTAACTTTTTTCGTATTAAATACATTATAATAATAAATTCGTTGTTTTGGTAAAACAATATTTAATAAACTATTATCTTCAGTATTTTGAAATAAATCAAAACTAAGCTCTAATTTAATATTATCTAAAGAAAAAGGAATATAAATACCATTAAAAACTATTTCATAACCACCATCTACCTTATTTATATATCAAATATTTTTATCTGAAGAATCGGTAAGTTTATTTTGTTCAGGTGAAAAACTTATTTTCTTATCATTTCCATCTATAGATAGTACAAAGTTATCAGCTGGGAGTGGTTGGTTTGTAATCAATTTAAACTTTAACCTTGAAATATAGATAGGGTATTCTGTATTTTTTATATTAAAATCTACTTTTTGAGATAAACTATCTTTTGAGAAATTTACAAGTTTCGATATATTATTTGAAACAAATCAAATAGATTTCTCATCCACAATAGATCATCATAATTTACTTCTTAATTTATAAACATTTGATTTATTATCTTGCACAACTACTTGTAAAGTATCTGTAGTTCTATCATTTGGAATAACAAAAGTTAAATATGAATAATCACAATCTTTTGGATAAAGTGTCTGACCAGCAAAAACTATTTTATCTTCATCACATTTATCTGAAAATCAAACTCACTTTATAGTAGCTTCTTTTCATCATTCTCATCCATTCGAATACAAAACATTTCTTATCAAAGGATTTCCATAATATATATTTTTTCATCATACTACAAATGATCATCAATTTGAAGCTCAATTTTTATTTGATAAACTAATATTTACTTTTGTTCAGACTATAGCTGTATCTGCGAGAGTTCATCATAATTTATATAATTTTGACAAATAATTCGGAGATAAAGACACTTTCAATCACATACTAGTTTTTGTCCCATCTGAATCAAGATAATTTCAATTTATATAAAATTTATGTCCTGGATCAAAATCATTATCTGATGTAATATAAGTAATTTCTGGAGTATATTCTTGAGTGTAATCAAAATTATAAACAGGAGACCTTACACAATTACTAAATATTAACTGTATAGTTCATTTTTTTGTCAAACCATTTGTAAAAATAGTGGTTAAACTTCCAAAATTATAAAATTTGGCCTCGGAACCATTTAACAATACTTTGAATTTTTTATTTGATTGAGTTATATAAAATTGTATTTTACAAACTCAATTTCAACAAATAGGTTGCTTAATAATAGAGATACGTGGTATCTCTGTACCATAATAAAAATAATTATTACTTTTTATATTTCAAATATTTACTTGGAAATATCAAGGTTTAATATAATAAGAACAAGAAAAACTATTTACAGTATCTGTAACCTTAGGATATTTCACATCTATATAATCTAATCAAGTAGACAATATAGATAAATTTCTTCAAGCATAAGATACAGATAATCATCATAAAGTATAATCGAATTTTCATAAAATTCTAAAATAAGAGTTTTTTGTATCAACTACAGGATTCACTTTTGTAATCTCTGGATAAGTAACTGAAGAAAAAGATAACTCATTTGAAGTAAATCAATTTCTTAAAACTTGTAATTTAGCATTTGATAAATTTTGGTTTGGCAAAGTAAATTTTATTTGGTTCGGATTCATAACATAAATCTTACCAGGATATTTTTTTCCATTTAACAATAATTTAATATCATCACTATCTTTTAACCTGAAATTATTTCAATATAAAATCACAGTAGATCAAGGTTTAATTCTTTTTCTATTTTGTGAAATTAAATACGAAAGTTTTGGTGATTTATAAATATTAAAACTTAACCAATTTGAATTTAAATCATTACAATTTAAATAACCACCCACTATATTTGTATCAAAATGATTCGGTATTTTAACATAACCATAATTTCATTTGATAGCCATTCATAATTTTTGATTATTTGATAAAACCAAAGAACAATTTCAAGTAAGATATCATCATATCTCAACTTCTTTTCATCAAGTTAAATTTGTAAGATTAATATATTTAAAAGTTGTATATCTTATTGGTAAAACTTTTGTTTTTTCAGGTCAATTAGGTCATTTCTCATTATAAGTAAAGCTAATTCTGTCATTTAATTCTGTAATATCTTGTTTTAAAGGGAAAGAAAAAACAAAAGTTCCGTTTTTAAAACTAGAACTTACTTTATTCATTTGCATTCCTCCTATCTTCAGTTTCAAGGTGTTTGGCATCATATTCATATCTTTTATCTTCTTCAAAGTAAGAGAAACTTTACCAGCAGATCACATAAATCCATCTGACTTTATTTCAAAATTTTCATTAGAAAAAGCAAATACAGACGAACATAGTAAAATACTAACAATTAACAATAACAATTTTTTCATAATATTTTTTATTATTTAATAAATTTAAAATAAATTTTAGCAAAATCTATAAGAACATCAACATATTTTATTTTCATTCCAAAACTATCTGAACTAAACATTACCATTTTTAAATAATCATCATACATTTGTTTTAAATATCATAATTTAACTTTATTATTTTTATATTTTTTAACTTTCTTCAATAAATAAACACCTAACAATCTATTCAATTTTTGCATATTTATCAAACTCAACTTCTGTGCTATTTTCTCTTGTTTTGTAAGTACTTTCTTTTTCTGTGTCTTCGATACTGTTTTTATATTTTGAGTTTCCTTCTTTTTAATAATTATTTTTTTAGAAACTGCTTTTTCTTTAATCTGTTGATTTCCTCAAGTTAAATTTGTGTCTATTTTAGTTTGTCTAACTTGTCTAATTACGGAAATTAAATTTGATTTTAATCAATCACAATCTAAATAAACCTTAATCGAGTTACTATTTCAAGTATAAACACTTTGATTTCAAGAAATATTTAGTCTACCTCAAGACAAGATTTGTAATTTGCATCAAGTAGTTGGAATATTTCAATTTATAATTAATTTATCTCAACTAAAATTTATCTTTGAAAGATAAGGAAAAGTCATAGATAAAGGATAATCCTTTTCAATATGATAGTTATCACGATATACCTTAAACTTCATAACTAAATCAATAGGATTCAAAGCTACCATATTTGGCACTACAAAAATATATTTACCTGCATTCACATTAGATCTAAATTTTAAAAATCTAATTCATCAAATAAAAAATTCTAATTTATCAATATTATAATTAAATCATTTTGTCTGAACAGATACTCTTGAATATCAAGTAAAATAATTTTCAGATTTTAAATCAAAATTTTTTCATGAATAAGCAAAACTAGAAGATATTCATAAAATTAAAAAAATGATAAATAATATTTTTTTCATAATAAAAAATTACTAAATAAATAGTTTTATAATAAAAAAACAGCTGTGAAATACAACTGTTCTATAAACTTTAAATTGACTTTACTTAAAATATTGTTGTAAATACAAAGCTAACAC
>WFMP01000046.1 GCA_015489035.1 Candidatus Altimarinota bacterium | reverse complement strand
TTTGTACTGTTTGTACTGTTTGTACTGTTTGTACTGTTTGTACTGTTTGTACTGTTTGTACTGTTTGTACTGTTTGTACTGTTTGTACTGTTTGTACTATTTGTATTGTTTGTACTATTTGTACTGTTTGTACTGTTTGTACTATTTGTACTATTTGTACTGTTTGTACTGTTTGTACTATTTGCTGTGTTTGTACTATTTGTACTATTTGTACTATTTGTACTATTTGTACTATTTGTACTATTTGTACTATTTGTATTGTTTGTATTGTTTGTACTATTTGTACTGTTTGTACTGTTTGTAATAGATTTAACTATTTTATCCATTTCTTGCTTAGATAACTTTTTTCAATTCTTAGTTAATTTTATCTTGTATTCTATATACTTCTGAGTTCAATGATTAGAAACTATTCTTTTTACTTTATAAGAATCTCATGTATTTAAATTACTCCTCACTTTAGCTATCGTAGAATTGACCTGTGCCTTAAATTTAACTTCCTTATTAATTCATAATCATCTTCATCAAAAATATCATATAATCAAAGATAACATTATTCAAAATAGTATAATTTCACTTATAAGTAATCGCATCTTTTTATTTTTATTTTTTAAAATCACTCCTCACATTTAAATTATATTGATTTTTTAAAATAAAGTCAAGCTTTTATATGATAAATTTTATTTACTGATTTTTTATTGAATAACTAACATATTTATATATAGTTAATAAGCTTGACTAAGTTTTTATATTATTAGAATAAAGGATGAAAATAGATATTTCTGAAGTTAAAAGATGAACGGTACTTGAAATAGAATGATGACTTTACAAAGTAGTAGATATGTCACATATGCATAAATGAAGATGATGAGCTACTTATGCTTTTAAAGTAAAAAATATACAAACATGACAAGTAAAAAATGTAACTTACAAGGCATGAACTACATTGGATCAAGCTGAAATAAATTATAAAAACTGACAATATTTATATAATAGTGGAGATACTTATACCTTTATGGAATTTGATACATCTGAACTTTTCGAACTTTGAGATGATTTAGTTGATGATATTAAACAATATTTAAAAGAAAATGTTGATGTATTTCTTATGATGTATAATGAAAATGTAATCTGAATAATATTGCCGGATACAGTTTCTTATAAAGTGACTGAAACTATGCCTTGAATAAAATGAGATAGAGCTCAAGCTGGAACTAAACCTGCTACATTAGAAACTGGATTAGTAGTACAAGTACCTTTACATATAGAAGAATGAGATGAAATCTTGGTAAATACATCTACAAATGAAGTAAAAGGTAAAGTTTAAAAATAAAAAATAAAAAATGTGAAATATTAGCTCATATTCAAATGAAAAAATTGAAAAAAAAATTGAAAAATATATCAAAGAAGCTTATTCAAATAAAGAATATTTGAGGTGTTATAATTTATTAAATCTGCTTTTAAAAATAAATCCTAAAAATAAGATATTAATAAGATATGCAAACAAATTTAATGATAGCTTTATAAAAAGACAAAAAATAAGATGGGGAAAATGATTTATATTTAGAGATATATTTAAATCACCTAAATTATACATATTCTTAATAATTCTGTATTTCACTTGAAGTACCAAATAATTTATTTTAAATAAATAACATATTCAAATGACTAAAAAAACTAAAAAAGATAAGATTGTAAAATGGTTTACCATAATACTTATAACTATATTTTTAATTGTAACATTTTGATGACCAATTATTACATTATTATGATGACATTCATCTAAACAAGATAATTGAGCAAGTATAAAATGAAATCAAACAGTATCAAGTGATGGTATTTGAAATTAATTTATTATTAACATATTATAATAAATGATTGATATTATATATCATGGACATAGTTTTGTTGAAATAGATTTATGATGAAAAAGTATTTTGATAGATCCATATATTAGCGAAAATAAACTATGTGATATTGATTTACAAACAGTTTGTTCAAAAAATATTGTAGCTATATGTATTACACACGGACATTCTGATCATATATGAGATACTGTAGAAATAGTAAATAAAACTTGAGCAAAAATAATTTCTACTTTTGAAATAATACAATATTTTGCTAAATTTCATAATATATCATCTTCTTATAGTATGCATATATGATGAGAGCATATTTTTCCTATTAACTGATCAAATGATTTTTGAGAATTTACAGTAAAATTTGTAAATGCAGTCCACGGATGAGCTATTTGACCAGAATTTTTCCCTTGAAAAGCTGCTTGAATAGTCTTAAAAGTTTGATGAAAAAAATTATATCATGCTGGAGATACTGCACTTACTTATGATATGAAACTTCTCGAAGATGAAGATATAGATGTAGCTTTTCTACCAATATGATGAAATTTTACTATGTGAATAAAAGATGCAGTAAAAGCAACAGAATTTGTAAAACCTAAAATTGTGGTTCCTATCCATTATAACACTTTTGACACAATAAAAGTAAATCCTATAGATTTTGCTCAAGAAATAATGCTAAATAATTTAGCAAATTGTAAAGTTTTAACTCCTGGCCAAAGTATAGTTTTTGATAATATTTAATTGAATAAATTATAAAATTTTGTATTTACAAGATTGGTTAACACTAAAAGTATTAAAATCTAATACATGAACAACTACAAATCTTAAATCTTGAGATAAAATTGTTTATGAAAAAGAATGAAAAAAATTTATAGCTACCTACATATGATATGAATGCGAAGCAAGTTATGAAGTAGATTTTTTGTATAAATTAACATATAAACAACTAGAAAGATTTTATGAATTAGATAAAAAAGCTAAAGAGAAATTTCAAGAAATTAAATCTGAGCTAAAAATAATTTTTCCCGACCTTAAATTTGTAACATGAAAAATGGATTATAATTGAAATACTTTATACTTATTTTTTTATTCTGACGATAGAACAGATTTTAGACCTTTTCTAAATGAACTTAGATCAGTAATTTGAATGAATTTCTTTTTATATCAAGTATGAGCAAGAGATTCTATAAGATTGAATCCTATAAGTGAAGATATGTGTTGAGATTGCTGACATAAACTATGTTGTACTAAATCAATGTGTAGCTTAAAAAGTGTGGAAACATCTACTGTAAATCTACAAAATCTGCAATCTCAATGACTTGATAAAAATAAATGAGCATGCTGAAAACTAAAATGTTGTTTAAAATATGAAGAAGATGTTTATAAAGAGGAACAAAAGGGATTCCCGGATATATGAACAGAGCTTGATTTAGATGGAGAAATATATACAATTATATGAACAAATATAATGATGAAAACTATGTTTATAAAAAATAAAGAATGATTTTCAAAAACTATATCTTTAGATGATAATTTTGAACAATGTTAACTTATGAAATATACTTATTTTGACTTATCACTGCATTAATTATAATATTATTATTTTATAATCTTATATATTATGTCTTTTTACCGTTTATTTGGATTTTTAATCGAATCAAAGTTCAGTATCATAAAATTTTCTCGTTAAATAAGCTTAAAAAACAAGTACTAGAAAATAATACAAAAGTTAAGAATGAGACAAATATAGAAAAAGTCAAAGATAATAACAGGATAAAAGATAAAATTAAAAAAATAACATTAGAAATAGAATTTGCAAGACAAAAATGAGATATAAATACTTTGGAACAAAAACTTATAGAAGCTCTTTCTTATGATGAAAATAATGTAAAATTTATGGAAATGTTATCGAATTTATATATTAACTTATGAAAAGATAAAAAAGCATTTTCACTACTCAAAAAACTTATTCAAATAGATATGCAAAATGATAATGCTATATGGAATTTAAGTAAATTATATTTGGAACTTGGAGAAATAGACACAGCAAGTATATTAATACAAAAAACTATAAGTATAAATCCAAATAATTTTAAATATTATGTTACTTATGCTGATATTTTGTATAACAAATGAGAATTAGAACAAGCTATACAAGCTATACAAAAAGTATTGGAAATAAAACCAAACAATAGTATTTATCTTGATGCTTTAGCTAGTTTATATGAAGAAATATGAGAAATACAAAAAGCTAGGGCCTGTTGGTTAAATATATTGGATATAGACCCAAACTATGAAAAAGCTAAAGAAAAATTACAACATTAATTTAATTTATAAACATATTATTATGTCAAAAGAAAAACTATGCATTTATAAACCTAGTAGTGAAAAAGATAAAACAACAAATACTGAACTTTCAAATATTTTACAAAAAGATATATTAGAAGACATTATTAAAAAAATAAGGTTTGAACAGAAAGAAAGTACTGAGTTTGAACAAATCACAAAACAATGAGAAAGTAATGATGTTCTATATATTGCAGAAAAATGAAGTAAACTTAAATTAACTAAAAATTGAAAAGAGTCTATTATTGAATTACCAAACGATTCTATTATATGAGAATCAACATTTTTACAATACTATAGATGAAAAGAAATTACGAATGCTAATGCAAGTGTAGAAATTCAATGAAAATATTTACAAATAAGTTTCAAAAATTTTCAACGAGAACTTAAAACAAAGTCTGAAAAAAAAGAAAGATTAGTAATATCTTATTTCGAGGATTTAGAAAATAATAGAAAATGAAAAACAAAACAAGTTCATAATAAAAATTAAGTTTAAAAATTATAAAAAATAATGAAATATTTACTATTACTTAGACTTTCAAGACCCATATGGCATTTGATTACTATTGTAATAGTTTTTTTGTTATCATACAATTTAAGAATTATAACTGATGGAATTCCTTTTGTTCATCTAAAAATTCCTTACATAAATTTTCAAGAAACTATAATATTTGTACTAATTTCTGCTTTACTATTTCCATTAATATGATTTATAAAAAGTCTTTATAAGATTAAATGACCTATTCATAATTATTACAACAAATTTATAAAAGTATTTATTTTTTGGTTTGTAAGTATTACCTTTATTGCTTATTTTTGAAATTGATCTTTATTTCTGGATGGTATTTCAAGACTTATCTTAATCTGGTGATGAATTTGATCATTTATGTGATTATTAATTGTTGATTTTATCTTTAATATCATAAATTCTAAATTAGAAAAAAGGAATCCATATAAAATATGAGTTTATAAAACAAAATATTTTCAAAAAATTAAAAAGAAATTTGATAATTATAATATATATCAACTTAAAGAATTTTATAAATTAGATGAAATAAATAAATTTGATATAATATTTTTAGTCTGAAATATAAATACTTGAAAAGTAGAAGATATAATGGATATGGCAAGACTTTGACAAATTGAAGTTTTTCATATACCTGATGTAAATTTCCTTGAAGATATACTTTATCATTCTGAAAGAATCTGATCCTTAATAACTTGGAGATATAAGCCTTCACCATTGGAATGACGATGGAAAGTATCAAAAAGAATATTTGATATTATTTTTTCTTTATGTTTTATAATATGTTTTTGATGGTTATATATTATCATAGCCTTACGAATATATTTTCACGATAAATGAAATATTTTCTATGTATCTAAAAGAATTTGACAAGGATGAAAAGAAATTAAAATCTATAAATTTAGAACTATGGTAAAAAATGCTGATAATTTAAAACAAGAATTAGTAGAAAAAAATGAAAGAGATGATGTATTATTCAAAATAAAAAATGACCCAAGAGTAAAACCATGGTGAAAAATATTAAGAAAAACTTCTTTAGATGAAATACCTCAATTTTTCAATGTTCTTTTGTGAACAATGTCTATAGCTTGACCAAGACCTCATTTGCAAGAAGAAATAAATAAATACCAAAAATGGCAAAAAAGACTTCTGGCTATAAAACCTGGAATTACAGGATATGCTCAAGTATTTGGAAGAGATTTACCTTTTGAAGAAGAAGCTAGATTAGACCTTTATCGGTTTCAAAATTGGTCTATTTGGATGGATATAATTGTAATTTTATGAGTTTTTAGAACTTTGTTTAAAGGAAAGTAAAGTAGAATAAGTCTGGACTTTAAATTAAGAACTATCCACAGGAAAACATTTAGCCATTGACTTATAAAAAATATTAGATATATTCTGAATATCTACCAAAAGAAATAAGGAGAAAATCATGGCTATTAGAAAATTCGAAGCTCCAAATGGAGTAAAAGGATTTGTGGAAAAAGAAGGTATCTTTGATACCAAATGGGTTATCTACAAAAACAAATTCTTTGGAAATGAAAAAGTTGGTTCAGTAGAACCTAAAGAAGATAAACTAAGAGAGTTTTTAGAAAAAACTTTTGGTAGGCCAGTAAAAATATGGTGAAAGTTTCTCCGGAGTGTGTTTCCTCTGGAGTTTTTTTATAAAAAAGTTAAGATATCTGAAACCATTTAATATTTATAAGAAATTTATGTTTGATAAATACTGATTTTACAAAATTTGAAATACTGATGATAATAAAATATTTCAACTAGATTTATGAGCTTCATACAACCTAAAAATAGAAAACAATGAATATTTAGTTTTTCATAAAAGAAAGTTTAAAAAATTAAATATAAATAATTTACAAAATTGAATGTGACTTGTTACAGAAAGACAAAACATAAATTTTAATTTTGATAAAGATTTTTTTATTAGCTGATTATCTTACTACCAAAGAAATCTAAAAAATGCTCATATCAAAGAAGGATGACTAGATGAACTAGAATTATATGAACAATTATTTAAAGATTTTTGATTAGAACTAAAATACAGAAAATATTTAGAAATCCATTGAAATTATAAAGACATAGAAACTATAAAACAAGAAATTAGCACTGCAAACCTTGATCAAGCCATTAGTCTTTTGTTGGCATTATCTATAATTTACTGAGATTGGAATATAGTAGAAGAATGAGAAAATATTTATTTGTGAAGTATTTTAATAAAGTTTCCATTTGACAATTCATTAGTAGAATTTCAAGATATTATATTCCATATTGAAGATATTTTGATACAAAACAAAATTTATAACAAATTAACTTACACAAAAAAACAAGATTTTATGTGGAACATACAAGATGTTGATTTACTAGGAATATTGTGAGAAGCTATTTTACTTCCTTGAATAAAAAGTTTTTTTCAAACAGAAGAAAAATTAGAACCATTGTTTAATACAAAATTAGAATTACTACAAAAACAACTAAATAATGATTTAAGAATAGGTTTAAATGATTTTAAGATAACAGAGATAAAATGAGTTAGTATCGATTTCTAAGGACATAAAAAATGTAAAATTTAAAAAACAGGAAACTAAATTCCTGCTATTTTTTTAGTTTAATAATTTTTATTTACTTCCTTACTAATCACTCTAAAAAGTTTATAAATCAATGAAATGAAACTTTATTTAAATTAGCTTTTTTAATTTTTGTTAGAACAATAGATTTTAACATTTTTTTCCTATTTTTAAAACTACTATAATCTAAATTAGGAATATTATATTTTTTATTTACATACAAATTAATTTTTTCATTTCATATAAATACTACAGGAATATTTGCTTGGTAGATCTTGTCCAACTCTGGAAAGATTTTCTTTTTTAAACTCATAAGTGCTAAAAAATCCTGATTTATAAGAGAAGCAAAGTTATAATTTTTAAATAATGATGGATTATCTCTAGGTTTATTTGTCTTAAATATATATGAAATATCTTTTCAATTAAAAGATACACTACTAATGACTAGATCATATTTTCACGAGGATAAAATATTATTATATTTTTGTTTTCAAACTTTTTTAACTATTATTTGTCAAGGATATATTTTAACCAAAGTATTATATACTGAATCTCAAATAGTAGATATAAGTCATTTATTTAAATAAAGTAAGGTAAACTTAGGATAAGTTATTTTAAATTTAGGATAAATAATAGATTTATAATACAAAACTATAGTATCCAACAATATTTGTTTATTATTTTTATATCCATATATTTTATATTTATTTTCTCATCTTTGTATATTTCAAAATTTTTCACTCATAACATATTTAAATTTATTTGTTCAATTATAAGTCCTTAATATATATTCATTTCATGAATTATAAGAAACTCATATTTTACTATATCATCATGTAGTAAGATTTCATTTTAATATCAAATATTTATCAAAATGTGCCACATAAGCTATATTATTTTTTCATTGATCATATGGATAAATGTTATTTTTTATACTGTAAATTTTTTTCCTAAATTCACTTTTTTGCTTATTTAAAGAATTCTCTCACAATTTTGATTTAAATCATGTATCTGTACTACCATCTATCTTGGGTAAATAAAATAATCAATATCAAATAAAATTAATTTTTTCTTGTAAAGTTAAATTCTTTTTTAAATTTTCTAATATCTGCTTCGATAAATATGTTTTTATTCATTCATCTGTTTGTTTCTTTGTATTCCAAAACATGGCATATCTAATTTTCAAATTTATACTATGTTTCGAATATTTGTTTTTATCTATATTAGAATATCAATTATAAATATCTATACTTGTTTCTCATGTTCAAAATTTAGATAATTGCTTTAAATTTTTATAAAAATTAAATTGATATTTATTAATATAATAATTCGGACACTTAGAATAATCTAATATTAAATTAGTCTTGAAATTTGATTTTAAATCTAAAGAAACACAAGTTGAATTTATATCTTTTTGAGAATAATCTGATATATAAAAATTCTTACTTACATCTTTTAACACATATTCAGGAAGTATATAGTTTTGAAAAAAAGAATTATTATTTATACTTGCCTGATTAAAAATTACTTTTACAGTATTTCAATCTTTAGTAACACTTTTTAAGTCATTAACAATTGGATAATTTAAATTTAAGCTATTATTTTTTATAATATCATTATATGTAAAATATATATCATTAATTGTTATTTTTTTTCAAGAACTCCAATAATGCGTTCATCTCAATGTTACAGTATAAATCTTATGATCAGAGGTCTCTACATTACATAGATCAGGTTTTCAATCACCATCTAAACATCATTTGTAAAGTAAACTCTGAACATATCTAGAATAATATCAATTTCATAAATACGGTAGAGGATTTACAGCATTTCAAACAATTCATTCCAGAAGAACTCATCATTTGATAGCCTCTCGCTTATTAGATTTTTGTAAATATAAATATCATAAATGGAAAAAAATAATTAGCCAAAGGAAAATCAAAGAAAATAGTATATATTTTTTAATATCTTTTTTTGTAATATGCATCTAAATTATTAAATTATATAAAATTATTGTATTATAAAGAAATTTGCTATGATATAAACTCAACCTATAAGTAAAACTCATAAAATAATATAAACGAAATACTTCTTTAAATTCTTATAAGTAGCATCATCATCTGGTTTTGTTAATAACAAATATGCCTGATAGATTATAAATACTGTGATAATAAATCATAAAAATCATAAAAAATAATTTAACACGGTGTATAGCCATCATATATTTTTACTTTCAAGTATTGCTTGCTGCTGTCACAAACTATTGGCTCAATCATAAATTCTTGAATAAAACATATTTATAATATTTTGAGCAAAAATAATCACTATAATTCATAAAGTATTCCAAATAATTATAGTTTTTGAATGTTTGGCCATATCTTCTTTGTCTCAAGATCATATTAATTTTATAATATTTATCAATAACATTATAAATAATATTCAAATGACAAAATACATGGCCAATATGAAAAATTTTCTAAATATTAAAGTATACAAATTGTTTGCAACAGAAGCAGGATCAAAATTATTGTTCTGTCATATAATTCAAGAAGTTCAATTCATCCCTACTAAGGTATCTATAATAAAATATGTAGAACTCATAAGCACAACTCAAATAGTTCACCATATAGCGAAATTTATTCATTTTTTCCTCTCATCTTCTTTATCTGAAAATATCAGTTTATAAAATCATAAGAATGCCATCAAAAGTCATATCACTATTACTATTGGCATAATAATCCTTCTAGCAATATTTATTATAAGTCATTCTATACTATTTCAACCTATATTATCGCCACCTAAAGTTGCAGATATTTCTCAAGCTTTTCAATTATCTCATCAAATATTATTTAATGTATCATTATAATTATTTACAGCAAATGTTAAATTGGTTCAAAAAAAAGTAAATCATCATAAGAAAATAGATAATATCAATAATATTTTTTTCATTTTTTGTATATTTCTATATAAATTATATTTTACTACTATACAAAATTAGAAAACTATTTCAATTATAAAAAAACTAACCTAAACTAAGGCTAGTTAATTAAAATGTCAATAACATCTTTTTATATCTATAATCTAATTGTAAGTAATTTACTAGGTCAGACAAATTATGAAATTCTACTCAAGGTTTTATCTTCATTTTATCTAAAATGACCAAATATGCTAAAACAACTTTTAATCTATTTGTATATTCAGCTGGTATAATATATTTAGCATTGATTTTTTGAATTAAACTATCAACTAATAATTCCTCATCAGACAAGGTCAAAGTTAAAGGTTTATCAATTGTAGATTTTAATAAACTAGGTATCTTCAAATTAAATATATGATAAACATTTATCAAAATTTGAACAGTATTTTTCTTCCCGTAATTGATCCAAGTATCATTATGATTTAATTTTCACAAAACATACTTTCATACAGCTATGATAACCATTTTTTTATCAAGAATATTTCATAATGCTTTAATTTTATTTGAACTTATCACAGTCCTTAAATTTCAATTATTATCAATTTGATATTGCTTATATTTGCTAGTAAATATATTTTTTATATAATCCAAACTATCTTTTCACAGAATAACCAATTGCTCATTATTTTTTAAAGGAATAATTCTATCTTTTTTCCTAATTATAATATTTCATCCATTATTTTCTATAATACTAGCTCATCATTTTTTTGTATATTTCAAATCTATAATTTTATCATTTGATTCAATATTAAAATAACTCGATTTAATAATTATTTTATCTTTCTCAGAGTTAGATTTTACTGTTAAATAATTTCCGTCAAGCATATTTACAACATATATAATTTTATTTTGATCATTTTTGTATGAAGTAAATTGAATTTTTGCAGGTCAAAGTAAGTGCAACTTAATTCATTTATTTATTCATAAAGTGATATTTGTACCATTATTTAAAATCAATATACTTCATTTACTTAAAATTCAAGTTTCTATTTCAGTTCAATTATCCAAAATTTTATAATTTCAATTATATCTCACAACTTTTCAAATATAATCTGCATTTACAACATTAGCAGTGTTTTCAACTTTTAAGTTATTTGAAATCTGTTTATTATTCACAAAAAGTCCAAAAAATATAAATAACAAGAAAACAGTATAAACTCAAACTTTTGAATAAAAAGAAATCTTTGTAAAAATACTTTGTTGGGAAATTTCTGTTCTAATATTATCAAAAACGAGCAACTTATCTTGCTCTGGCATTTTATGTCTTTGTTGTTTAAAATACTCCTCCAATTTCATCCTTAAAAAATATAGATAATAAAAATAATTTGTTTACATTACTTACTACTACGATACATTTAGCTAAAATGTTACACTTTTAAGTATTTTTTAAATTGTCTTTTAATTTGTTTAAATTTCTATGTAATTTAACCCTCACATTAGAAGAAGAAAGTCAGGTAATTTGTGAAATTTCATTCAAACTTTTCTGTTCTGTAAATCTAAGATACAAAATTTCTCTATCTATAGGTTTTAAATCTTGCATTGCTTTTTGAATATTCTCAACCTGAAAATCAGTATTCAAGTCTTCCAACATATCCTCATCGTCTGGTATTTTTTCTTCGATAGTAGTTTTCTCATTGTCTTCATTTACATACTCAAAATCTGAAAATCAAAAATCTTTCCTTTTTTTAAAATAATCTTTTGTGGTATTTCTTAAAATCACCCAACACCAAGAAACAAAATTTCATTTCTCTTGGTCAAATCCATCCATTTTATTCCAAATTTTTACAAAAGTATGTGAAA
>WFMP01000045.1 GCA_015489035.1 Candidatus Altimarinota bacterium | reverse complement strand
TTATATATTTGTATACTGAAACAATCAAATTATGAATAACTTATTTGACAAACAAATACAAAAATTAATACATACACCAATAAAATTCATTAGAAGTCTTAGTGAAAAAATTAATTGGAATGCACGCTTAATAGGTGTTAAAGGAGCAAGAGGTGTTGGTAAAAGTACCTTGTTGTTACAGTATATTAAGCTACACTTTAAAAAACAACCCGAAAAAGCATTGTATATAAGCTTAGATAATATTTGGTTTGCTAATAATAGTTTATATCAACTAGCAGATGATTTTGTTAAAAAAGGAGGCACACATCTATTTATAGATGAAGTACATCGATACCCAAATTGGTCTCAAGAAATTAAAAATATCTACGATGATTTTCACACACTTCATATCATATTTACAGGTTCATCATTGCTCGAAATACTAAACGCAAGAGCAGATTTAAGTAGAAGAGCAGTAATATATACCATGCAAGGACTTTCTTTAAGAGAATATATTAGCATGGAAACCGGTATAATGCTAAAAAGCTTTTCCTTAAATGAAATTTTAGAGAATCATTTAGAAATTTCACAAGGCATCGTTCAAAAAATTAAACCTTTTGAGCATATAGACAATTATTTAAAATATGGTTATTATCCTTTCTACAATGAACAACCGGATTTATATGCGTCTAGACTAAATGAAATTATTAATATGACTTTAGAAATTGAGCTCCCATTATTAAGAAAAGTGGATATTGCCTACATCTATAAATTAAAACAACTATTAGTAATCATTTCAGAATCTGTTCCATTTATTCCAAACATAAGCAAATTAAGCAATAAAATTGGTATAAACAGAGCTACCTTATTATCCTATTTCCATTATTTAGAAGAAAGCGGTTTACTTATCAACCTGTTTAAAAAAGGAAACGGAATAAGTAAACTACAAAAACCAAATAAAACTTACTTAGAAAATACTAATTTGATGTTTGCACTATCTCCAAATACAATTAATAAAGGTAATTTAAGAGAAACTTTTTTTATTAATCAGTTACAACAGGAACAGCTTAGTTATTCAGAAAAAAGTGATTTTTATGTAAATAATAAATATACTTTCGAAATTGGTGGCAAAAATAAAACCAACAAACAAATAGCAACACTAGAAAATGCATATATTGTGTCCGATAACATAGAACACGGTTTCCAAAATAAAATACCACTTTGGTTATTTGGCTTTTTATACTAGCACTATTGTCACTCAGAGCAAAGCAATATTATTGTAACTCAGAGCACAGCCATAAATTTTTGTCATACCAATTTAATTTCAAAAAGCGTTATAAAAATCATTTAAAAAAAACTCATTATGTGTTATGCTCATAACATTATTTTTAGAAATATTATCTTTCACAAATTCATGTAGCCATTGTTTGACATTTTCTAAATTCTCAAATACTCTATTTTTATAGAATTGTTTGATGTAAGCCCATATTTTTTCTGACGGATTTAATTCTGGAGAGTAAGGAGGTATTCTTATGAGTTTTATATTCTTAGGAATATTATACTTTGTTAAGGAATGGAAACCAGCATTATCAATTATTATAATTTTTAGTTCTGTTGGTCTATGCTCTGAAAAATCCATTAAGTATTCATAAAATATTTTACTAGTTGTTCCTTCTATTTCATAAACAAATGAATCTCCATCAATAGGAGAGAAACTTCCATACAAATAGGTGTTTTTGAAGGCATGCTGATATTTTACTATTGGCTTTACACCTCTTGCTGTTAAACATTTACCTAGATGTGTTTTTAATCCAAATCTACTCTCGTCTTGAAAATATAAATTAACAGATTGATGTTTGCCATTATCATCCTTGGCAATTTGTAGGAGCTCATTTAAGAAGTTTTTTTAAAAGTCTCAAAAGCCACTTCATCTTTTTTGTAATGTGATCTTCTAGGTGTTTTTAATTTTGAACCAAAATTTCTTACCATAAATGCTCTGACTGTATGATACTTAATTTGGTAACCAAACTCTTTTTCAATCCAAGAAACAGCATCGGTATATCCTTGAAGTGGAGTTGTTGAATCATTTAGTTTATTTTCTATGGCTTTATGGATAGATTTTGGAACTACTTCTCTTCTTTTTCCTCCACAGTTTAGCGTAATAAGCCCGTCTAAACCTGATTTTTTATACTTCTTAGTCCATTTATTCAAAGTATCTATATTTACTCCTAGATGCTCTGCCAAATCAACTCGTCTTGAAAATTTCTTTTCCTTTGTTAAAATCAAACTCAATAGACGAAGATTCTTCTTACGATTTTTTTCCTTTTTACGTAGCTTTTTTAGAGTGGATAAACTCTCTTTTATTGTAATTGTAAATACTTTTCCCATACTGTAAAGATATGAAAAATATAGCGTATTATGAAATTAAATTGGTATAAATCATAAATTAGTTTGCCACTAATGCACGAATGATTTTTGTTTATCTTGTTGTGGTTAGTACGAATACATTTGCATCACAAATGCACGAATAATATTTGTTTGTAAATGTTTATCAATCTGAAATCAAAAAAATCATCAATCCGCAATCATCAATCTTAAATCGAATAAATTAATTCACTCTTAGTTTTGCTTTTCTAATAGAATCTTTTTGTTTTGGTGTCCATTTATAGGAGCCTTCAAAAATACCTTTGGTTTCCCAATCACCATAAATAGGATTTGGGAGTACAATGTATTTTTTACCAAATAAATCTTTCATTTTTTCCACTAATGCATTTCTGTTTGTGGTCGATTGTTTTTCAAAAATTTTTGAAAAATCGGTTAAATTATCGCCAAAAAGCATAATTACTTGGTATTTTTCTTCGATTTGTTTTCGTCGGATTTCTTTGCTACTAGTTTCTTTTCGTAGTAAAACGTGATTTTCATCAACACCTGGAAATCCTGCTTTTTTTAAATTAGCAATGGTTTCCGGTTTTTGTATATTGTATCTGTTGGAAAC
>WFMP01000044.1 GCA_015489035.1 Candidatus Altimarinota bacterium | reverse complement strand
GGATTAACTACATTATTTATTTTATTAAGGAGTAATCAAGCCCCATAGTCTAATAATCACATAGTTTTTATTTAAATAATTTAAAAGCATCATTTACCATATTTGAATTATTACTTTTTTCTATCTTATTTCAAGTATTTATTCAAAATATATTTGCTACTGATTTAGCTAAATCTACTGTTTTGTTTATATTATCTTGTTTAGTTGTATTATTATTGACATTATCAGTTGTTGTAGGGTTTATAACTCATCATAATGTTAAATGTTTAAGCATAGGGAAATGTGTTCAATGTTTTAGATTATATGCTTTATATTGTTTATTTAATTTGTCTCTTTCTAAATTTATATCTTTATTTAATCATTTTAATGTTGCAGATTGTAAAGAAACATCATATTTTGATTTTGCTAAATTAGTAAGATTATTTATTAGTCAATTTCTTAGAATATGTAAATTCATTTCATAAATAGCAGCATTTTGTATAGGTGTATGGTTTAAACTTGGAATTGTTTGTTTGTAATTTTCTATGTCTTCGTTTGTTAATACTCATTTTTCCCCATAAATTCATCTTGCAACTACTGGAATTGTTGCTTGAGCTGTAGCATTTATTAAGGCAGTATTTGTATTCCATAAATTTGCTTTTGTAAATTCTCAAGATATAGGTCAAGTATTAGCTTCTTGTATATGTTTTTCTAATGTTGAAACACTATTATATGCTTGTTGGAATATATCTATTTTATTAACCATACTTTGTGTCATCTGTTTTCATCAAGCACTAGCTTCTAATTTTCTTAATGTATTTACTTTAGGATTATTAAAAATATTTTGTTGCCAGTTTCTATATTCATCTACTTTCTTTCTTTCAGATGGAGATAATTTAAAATATTGTCATTTAGACATATTGTTATATTTAGATGCTTCAGCATTACTATATTGCTTAAAAACACTTGTATTAGGGTTATAATATCAAAGTATTTTAGATGGATTATGTATAGTTTGTGTTCATATTAACTCTTTACCTGCACCATTACTTTGTTTTACTACTATACTACCATCAGCATTTATTTTTTGAACAATAGCTACGTGTCAATATTTAGGATACATAGGGCTGTTCATTATGGCTACACTTCATACTTCAGGTGTTCTACTATTTATTAGAGCCTTTTTACTTTCTAAACTATTTCAAAATACTTTTTTATATCATTCAGCTTGTAAAACATTATTTACAAAGTGTCCACATTGTCATCATTTAGTTCAATCTTTATATTGTGCTAGTATTTGATTTGTTTGTTCTATTTGTGGATTTATAGGTTTCCATTGTCAATTAGAGAAGTAGTATCAAGTATTTCATAATTTAACAGTTTTTATTGTATTGTTTTGGTGTGATATTATTTGATTTGCAGCCCAATTATTAAATTGTGGATTAGTGTGAAGTTTATCAGTTACATTTTGTTTTATAGCATCTCATAAACTCATTCATTTATCTACTAATTTTTGGACATCACTTACAATACTTTCTTGACTTCTTTGAAAAGTCCAACCTTTAAATTGGTTCATTGTGTCAGCAACTGCATTTTCTACTGCTATTTTTCTTATTATAGGATTAGAGCTTTTTATATCTCAATATTTAGCTTGTAATCAATAGTTTATTTTATTTTGATATAATGCAAGTGCATCTTTTTGTGCTTGTTTTTGAGTTTCTGTATTTAGAAATCTATTTAAAACAGCATCTTTTTGAGCAACTTCTTGTTGATATAGTTTATCAACTATTCATAGTCTTTGAAATGCTTGCTGTTGTTGTGCTTGTGTATATTGATATTGTTTTTCTTTTAAACTTAATTGATTTTGTATATTAGTTTGAATTTGTTTATATTGTCAAGCATATTCATCATAAGTCCTAGTTGCTGTTTTATATTGTTGTTGTAATCATTCTAATCTTTTTTGAGCTTCTCTTCTCACAAAACTACTTGTTGCTCAAGTTCAAGCAAATTCTTTTTCTACATCTTTTAAAGTATGGTCCATTGTATCTTTTATTTCTTGAACACTTTTTTTAGCTTCTGTTAATTTAGTTCAAACTTGTGAAAGTCAATTATCAGTAACTAATTTACTATATTCTTCTTGTAGATTTGGAACTTGAACAGTTGCTTTTAATAATTTAGAATAACTTTCTTTTATTTGTTTTTCAAAAGGTAAATCTCTATTTTTATTATATAAGTTTTGTAAGTTTTGATAATCTCTTGCTTTTCTTACTTCTTCAAGTTTGTTAGGGTCTTGTGTTTGTAAAAATTGTTTCTCATCTGGTGTAAGTGGTTGTTTAGCTAATTCAGTAGCTGGTGTATTTAATGTTGATTGTAATTCACTTTCTTTCTTTTTTTGTAAATACATTTGTTGTAAATTATTTACCGTATTAACTACATCAGCATTACTAGCTCATATTTGTTGGTGCTGTATCTCATTATAAACATCAACATAATTAAAATCTCATTGTTTTATAAAACTATCAACTAATTGTTGATTTCTTTGTTGTCTATATTCTGGAGTAGTCCCAGCTCAAAAATTAGATTGAGAAATTAAATCTTGATTAGTTTGATTAGTTTGATTTTGTTTATCAAAATATTGTTTTATCTCATTTATTTTATTAGGATTTTGTTTAGCAAATTCTCAATATGAATTATCTTGAACTACTTTATTCCAATCTCATCAAGTTGCTTTATATAATTGATGGAATTTTCAAGCTTCAGGATGTGTTTGTATATCTTGTGCTTGTATTTGTTGTGTATTTTGTGTATTTTGTCTGTTTATAGGTGTATTTTGGCTTGTTTGTGTTGTATTTTGTGCTGTGTTGTTTGTTTTTTGTTGTTGAGGAACAATTGTATTCTGTGGTATATTTTGTTGTGTCTGTGTATTTGTGTTTTGTGGTTTAGGTTGTATATTTGTATTTACATTTGTAGGTTGTGTGTTATTTGTAGGTTGTGTTTCTTGTTTAGGTTTATTTTGAGAATTTAAAGAAGTTATTCTTGATTGTAATCAAGCAAGTTGTTGTTCATTTACTCAATTCTGTTTTCAATAATCATAAGCATTTTGATATAATGAAACAGCTCATCAAGTATTTCATTGTTTTTCAAAATCTTTTCATTGTTGTGTTAATTGTTCTAGTTTATTAAGGTCAAAAGACATTTTTTATTATTTAATAATAAAGTGTTTATTTTATATGTTTATAATAACTAAATACAAGAAATTATTATATGGATGTTATCTCACTGGTCATTAGTTTTACAATTTAAAGTAAATCATTTTGTGTCTATGCTTATCATTTCATATTCATTATAATGTTTTGTTCAACCACTATCTTTCCGATAAACTCATACAATAATTGTATCATCATAAGAAGCTGTTAAAGGGATTGTGTCTCAATCACTATATTGAAAATAGTTTGTATGTCCTTTATCTCAAGTAGAATATCAAACAGAAGATGCTATACTTCAACTTGCTCAATATGTATTTATAGCATTTATTTCTATTTTTTTAGGCTTAAATCAAATATCATAGCTTTTAGTAGTTCAAGCAGTCATATTTATTGTATCAGTTCAAACATAACTATTTGCTCAACTTAAATTTCTTAAAGCTACTTGTGCATCTAATTGGTCTTCATCTCTTCAATAAGAATAATCAGGTGTTTTATTTCCTGATTGTAAACTATCTATATTTTCTATTTTAACTTCCTCTATTTTATTAGTTTTGTTAGTTCTGTTAGTCATCTTGATTTATTTCATCAAAGTAAATGTCAAAGTTATAAAGTCTTGGACTGTTTCTACTATTTGTAGTTACTAATTCTATAGCAAACTCTATTTTGTTTGTTGCTTCTGTAATATATCAAGTATATTTGTTTTTAGTAGTATCATCTATTTTATTCAATAGTCTATATCACAATCTCATTTTAACATTTTTAAATGTTTCCGGTCAAGTTCAACTTACTTTTGTAAATGTATCAACTACTGGTATTTTAACTTCAGAACTTGTTTCACAATTTAAGATATGATTATTTATTGACTTTATAGTATAATTTACTCAATTACAACTATACACATCTCATACGTTAAATTGTCTATTATCTGTAATATAAATATTTACATAAGACTTATCTTTTATATATGTTAATAAGTAAGTGCTAGTTTCTAATTTATATCATACAACATATTTATTTAAGTTTTTAATATTAGAATATTCAGCTCCAAAATAAGGTTTAGTTTCTATCCATCAAGTAGTTCCGTATCATTCTCATATATACTGTGCATTATTATCTCATTCTGGTAAATAATACTGAACTTTATAATTTCAATAAACTCAGTTATAGTTTCATTTAAAATATACATACAAGTTATATCATAATGTAGTATCAAAAAACATATTTGTTATAGTTCAATTTATTCATATATATTCTTTATTTAATACATCACTAAAAGCCTGCATTTGTCAAGAATAACTATATCAAGTTGGCATAACTGTTCAATAACTATACACTCAATCATTTCAAGCTACAAGTAATTTATTTACAATAGTTTCTACACTATTTGTATAAGTAGTATTAAAATATATCCTGTCCCAACTATTAACATACTCTCTAGTATTTATTAAAGGTTGTAATCTATATCAACTTACTACACTTAATGTTTGTCTATGTTCTGTTCCTGTTATTACATAATCTACATTACCAAAGTTTGCTACATTTTGTATAGGTTTATCTACCCAAGTTATAACTCTTTGTGCTTCTTTATCTACTCAGTTCCATAAATATTGTTTTGAATTACTACCATTACTAGCATATATAAAGAACTGGTCTCAAATCCTTGACATTCATTTTATAGTATAATCTCAATTTATTATACTAAAATCTGTAAATACTGGAACTGTAGGAACTGTTAAATCTATCCTTGTAATTTTATTTCAGTTTCAAACATAAATATAATTTCAATAAACTAAGTATGGAGATTTGTCCCATTGTAAAGTATGAGAATGCTCTGAAAATAATTCTTTTTGTATGTAGTTATTATCAATCCATCAATCAAAATCTGTTGTAGGTGCAAATTCAAGTTTATCATTATCTCAAGTTGCAGTCCGTTCAAATATTAGTTTTTCATTATTTGTTTTATCAAATGTTCAAACAACTACTCATCACAACTTTACATCACAACTTCCTGCATTAGTGTTTCAAGATAATTCAAATCTATATTTAGTTCAAGAAACAGATGTTGAAGTTCTACTTAAAGTATCAGTTCAACTAGTATGGGCTCATTCTCAATTTACAGTCCATCAAGCTCATATAGTCCAATTTCAATCATTATCAAATCAAGGGTCAGTATTTATTCAATCTCATCAGTTAATCATTCATAAAGTTGAAGAGTCTCAAATATAATCCCGAATAATTATTCAAGTATTTTTAAGTATAAATCAAAAAGAAGTCGTTCAAGTATATATTCTTCAAATATTACTACAAAATCATCTATGTATTAAATAGTTCTTCCCCCAATTCTCAAAATTTGTTATATTACCATCTTGTGATATCTCTAAAAAAGTAGAGTAAGAAGAGTATGAGCTACCAACTATTTCTCCATTATATCTTGTGTTTCTTAAAGTTACATCATTAAATCATTTTGCTAGTTTTACATATTGTGAGTGATTAAGTATATCTACTCATTCAATCATTTTTTGACTTCAAGGTAATCATAAAACTTCATCATTACTTATTCATCAATTAAATTTTTTGAAACTTATTTTTTGCATTTTAATTTAGGTTAATAGATATATTGTCATTAGGTCTAATATCAACTATTTCTTCATTTCTATTTTTAAGTTGTTTTAACATCTTTTGTTTAGCAAGTCAATATTCTTGTAGTTTCATTTGTTCTAGCTGTGGTTGTTGTTTATAAGCATATACAAAAGGCAACATTCAACTAACTATAGTTCTATGAAATCTTTTATTTATTTCTATACTATCTTCTGTATCTGTAATTAAAAGGTCAAGTGGTTGATATATAACTTCTATTTTTAATCATCATACATTATCTTTTTTAGGTGTAGGAAATATTGTTATATCATTTCAATTTACATAAAATACAGGATTTGATTGAGTTTGATTTTTCTCATAATAATCAAGTCAATAGTTTAAATTAGATGTATTTATTCTTTCTACTTTTGTGAAATATTCATCTGTAGTATTATATTTAATCCATACATTTTTGATTTTGTTTATATCCCTAGTTTCTCAATTATGTAGAACTGTTTTTATATTATATCTGTTTACATTTTGTGCTAATCAAGTTATAGCTATATCATAGTAGTAATCTTCTTTTAATTCAGTTATAATCTCATTTGTTAAATCTTGATAAATAAAATTAAAATGAGCTATTGCAAGCTCATCTGTGTAATAATTTTCATCTACTCAAGACATAGTTCTTACATTGTTAACTATATCATTTACATTCATTTAGTTATTTTTTAGATTTTAAAGTTTTCTTTTTAGGAGCTTCTATTTCTATAATTTCTTTAAATCAATATGCTTTTGCTACTTCTTTAAACTTTTCATCTATCTTTAATACTCAACTTTTATTGCTTTCAAATCTTTTACCATCTCTGTTTATAGCAAAGTTTGGTCTTCAGTCCATCTCTATCATTTTTATTATATTAGTGTTAAAATCCTTTTATATAATAACTACCAAGAGCTATTATACAAAAAGAGCCTAAGCTCTTATTTTTTATTGAGTTACTGTATCTACATAATCTACACAAATAGCTTTTGCATTTTCTCAAAAGATTTTTGCACCGTAAATAACTTCAG
>WFMP01000043.1 GCA_015489035.1 Candidatus Altimarinota bacterium | reverse complement strand
GAAGTGTTGGCTCACAATATGTCCTTTTGTTTAAATATAGTAACATTATACTGTATTAGTATTTAAAGTCAATAATAATTAGTAGAAATATCATAAAAATAGTATCTTAAATTGACATTTGATATTTAAAAAGCTATAATTTCTTATTACTAATTTTTGAGGTATAATATGAGTGAAGTAGATTTTAAAAAAGAAGCAAGTAAAATTATAAAGATTGAACTTACAAAACAAGATTTAGACTATGAACAACTTGCACAAAAGATGAAAGACATAGGTATAGATGAAACGAAAGCAAATATAGCTAATAAACTTCATCGTGGGACTTTTAGCTTTGCCTATGCACTTCAAATATTTAAAGCTCTTGGGCTTAAAAAACTTAATTTAGAGGATTTGTAACTATGAAAAAGTTAAAGGTTGCCTCTTTTTTTTCTGGATGTGGTGGATTAGATATCGGTTTTGAAGGTGGGTTTGAAGTATTTTTAGAATCTATAAAAAACAAAAAATGGATTAATAAAATCAACAATACAAGATGCAGTTTAAAAGAAACTATTTTTGAAACTGTATTTGCTTGTGATATTAAAAAAACAGCAAAAATTTCATGGGAAACATATTTTAAAAGGAAAGATGTTTTTCATCTTGAAAGTATTGTGGATTTAGTTAAAAAAGCAAAAAACAAAGAATTTACATTTCCAGAAGCAGATGTAGTTACAGGAGGATTCCCTTGTCAAGACTTTAGCATAGCAGGCAAAAGAAATGGATTTAGCTCGCATAAAACACATTCAAATACATATGCCATTGATGAGCCAACAATTGAATCAAGAGGGATGCTTTATTACTGGTTAAGAGAAGCAATTTCAATTATAAAACCAAAGTTTTTTATAGCTGAAAATGTTAAAGGTCTGACAACTTTGGGAAACATAAAAGATATTATAACTGAAGATTTTAGGAACATAAATGGTGGTTATATTGTTGTGGAACCACAAATACTGAATGCTGCTAGTTATGGAGTTCCACAGAACAGAGAAAGAATATTCTTTATAGGGGTTAGAAAAGACTTGTTGGATTATGCAACCTTGGAAAAAATAACAAACAATAAAATAAGTTTTTATCCTCCATCTACACATACTAAAAAAGAAGATTATGTCAGCGTTTTAAAAGTTTTAAAAGATCTTCCGGAACCAGAAGAGAGTAGTGATTTATCACATCAAAAATATTCTAAAGCTAAATGGTATGGAAAACACTGTCAAGGACAAACAGAAATTAAACCAAATGGAATATCACCGACAATAAGGGCAGAGCACCATGGTAACATTGAATTTAGAAGATTGTCAAAAGAAAATGGTGGAAAAATTGTTGAAGAATATCTTTTACCACAAAGACGATTGAGTGTTAGAGAGTGCGCAAGACTCCAAACATTTCCAGATAATTATGAATTTGTTACAGATAAAATAAGTGCTTCTGAAGCTTATAAACTTATTGGCAATGCTGTTCCTCCGTTGCTTGGTTATCACATTTCAAAACATATAGAGTCTATTTGGGATATTTTATTTAAAGATAATAATAAGATAGATATAAAGGTTGCTTAAGTGGCTAGAGAACAAACTATATTTTCAGAAATTTGCGTTGCTTTGTCTATAGTTGATAGTGAAATGGATTTTTCATTAATAGAAAATATTACAAAAGAAGATGAAAATATATATTTAAAAGAATTAGAAAAAAGAGGTAAAACAAAAAAAGGTGCTTTGAGTATAAAAGCATTAAATCTATCAGGTGCCAAGATTAGAGAATACTTGATTAATAAAGGTGTAACCCCTCAAAATATTATATGGACTGGAAAAGATAAGATAACGGGTGTTGTATCGGTTGCTAAGGATCTTGAAATATTAAATTTTAGAGTATCTATAAAAGAAAATGCAAATGTATTTATAAACGGATCCCCAATAACAGTATTTGAAGATCTACCACAAGGTCTGTTTGGACAAAAGAAAAGGGGAGAAGATTGGTTTATAAAAACAGCAAAGCAAGAGTTAGAAAATTACTACAGATTATGTAGAAAAACTTTGGGAATCCACGATAAGTATGAAACAGTAGAAAAGTTTTATGCAAATAAAGATAAGTTATATAAAAAAGAATTTGGAAAAAAAGTTGCAGATATTCATAAGGATAAAAATGAATACATATTATTGGCATACAAAAAGGTATGCGACAAGGTAAGTAACATATCATCCGAAATATTCAATCAAAATCTTTCAAAATTTAAAGCTACTAATACATCCTCCATTGCACTACAGCCAATCTTTCATTATTTTTTTAAAATAAATGGAATTAAATATATTATTGCAGGAACGGAAAAAAATAAACCTTTTGCAAGTTTATTAGAAGATAGCATGAGTTGGACGAAAAAATATTCTTTTTTAAATATTATTGCAGAACCAAAATCAGCTGGACAACCAGAAGTGTTGTTAACCTTTTTATTTAAAGACAAAAGCACAAATACAATTTTTAAAATTTCTGTAAAAGTTGAAATAAGATGGTCACATGGTAAGTTTTGTGGCAACCCTGAAGCCAAAGTATATAAACAATGGTCATATATGGAACTACCTTGGAGTGAAAATTTGTGAATCATTATAAAGAATCATCTGAACTAACCCTAACCTACAACCAAACAAGTGGTAAAATATGCCTAGAAACCTACGATGAAGGCTTTTTTAACCAAGAGATAGATATTACCTCAGAAGTGGTAGAGCTTGTCGTTGAGAAGCTTTTTAATGATATGGGGTGTCCTGAGAATGGCGGAGTGTTAGAGCTTACACGAAAACAAAACAAGAGAGATAAAATAGTTAAGATTATAGGCGAGATAAAAGACTAGAATAAAGTGTTAAGTTACTTTGTAATTTTTGAAAAATCAAGTTGGGTTAGTTTGCTACATAAGAGCGAAATAAAAAGACATGAAATTAGAGAATTTTATTTTAAACAAGGTGAAGAACCGCCTATTTTGGTGAAATTAAACTGTCCAAAAACTATGCAAGAAATAGAAGAGTTAGATTTAGATTTTTTAATAGAAAATACAAAAAGTGTTCAAGAAAATGCGGATGCAAAAGAGAGATATTTATTAAAAACGATATTGCAACTCAAAAAAAATATTAAAGAACTTAATGAACG
>WFMP01000042.1 GCA_015489035.1 Candidatus Altimarinota bacterium | reverse complement strand
TTAATTTCAGGTTCTTGTTGTGCAAAAAGGTTAGCTAAAAAGCATAAAAAAGAGATAATTGTAATTAATTTTTTCATAAATTTGAGTTTTTTAATTCCTTAAAGCAAGGAATTAGTTAATAAATAATTTAGACTGTTTATTAATAAATAGGTGTCATTGGCGTGACACTTTTTTTGTTTATGGGAATACTGTTGATGGTAATGATGGCTTATATATGTCAAACCTACGGATCATATGCAAAACTTAGGGGATTTTAAAATCTAAGCAAATAATTTTTGCATTCTAAACATAAAGAAATCTACTTTTCTTATACCTTTTAATTGTGTTCTAAATCCCTTTATTTTTGCATTAAAAGATTCAGCTGAAGCATTAGTACTTCTATTATTAAAATAGTTTAATATTTCTCTGTAATTTAATTCTATTGTTCTTGATACAGTATTAAAGGTTTTAAAATTTGCTTGTCTAACTTTTTCATGCCAATTTGTATAGTACTCCCCAATTACTAGACCACTAATTTAGCTTTTTTAGTTGATAATTGATGTTTGTTTTTATATATATTTACTGGTATTTTTCTTTCTATTCCTTGATGTGGTCTCATTGTATTAAAATACGTGATATATTTTCCTAATCCTTTTTTTAATTCTTTCACTTTATCTGTTGGGTTTAGGTATATATATTCTTGTTTTATTGTTCTAAAAGTTCGTTCTACAATTGCATTATCGGTTGCTCTTCCTTTTCCGTCCATACTTATTTTTATAGACTGTTCTTTTAGCAAGTCCACCCAAATTTTACTTGTATATTGACTGCCTTGATCTGAGTTTATTATTTCTGGTTTCCCATATTTAGCAATCATCCTTTTTATTATTTCAGTTTGTGTTTCTGCTTCCATTGTGTTAGATAATTGCCATCCTATTATCTTTCGACTATACCAATCTACTACAACTGTTAAATACATAAAACCTCGTTTCATTGGAATATAACTGATGTCTATTGCCCAAACCTGATTTGGTCTGATAATATTCATATTTCTCAATAAATAGGGATGAATATATTTCGTTAATCCTAATTTACTAAGGTTTCTCTTTGGATAAATAGCTTCTATTCCCATTTTTCTTAATAAGCGTCTTACTCTTTTTTCATTAGTATGAATACCTTCCATTTTCAGAAAATCCTGCATTTGTAAAACACCTTTATAAGGATGTTTAAGATGATGAGCATCCATTAATTCCATAATGGTTAAGTTCTCTGCACTTTCTGATTTAGGCTTAAAATAATAGCTTCCTCTACTTATTGAAAGTAAACTACACTGCTTTCGTATGCTGATATTAGTTTTTAAATTTACCATTGTTTTCCTTTTTGCTACATCCCCAATTGACTTAAGCTTTTTTTTAAAAAGTCTTTATCCATTTGCAATTCCCCAATCTTTCGAAGTAATTTATCACGCTCTTGCTCTAAATATTCAAATTCTTTTTTCTTTTCAAAAGCCATAGAACTATTTGATAAAAATTCTTTTTTCCATTTTAATATTTGATTCGAGTGAAGGTCAAATTTACGACCTAGAGATGCTAATGTTGCATCCTCTTTTATTGCTGCAATAGCAACTTTTGCTTTGAATTCTGATGTGAATTTCCTCCTTTGTTTTTGTATTCCCATAATGCTAAAATTAATACTTTTTTTTAACTTAACCAGTGGTGCATTTTTTGGGGAGTATTATATTGTAATATTCTTTTTGAGATTTATTAATTAAGGTTTCTAAAGGAATAAATTCAAATACAGGATATTCAGATTTTAGGATTAAAGTTTGCCATAAACGACCTATTCGTCCATTTCCATCTAAAAAAGGATGTATAAATTCCATTTCATAATGAAAAACACAA
Organism: Candidatus Altimarinota bacterium; assembly: GCA_015489035.1. Classification (GTDB taxonomy): domain Bacteria; phylum Patescibacteriota; class Gracilibacteria; order Absconditabacterales; family Absconditicoccaceae; genus S009-33. The sequence goes on along the minus strand of WFMP01000042.1, from coordinate 341 downwards.
CTTTTTATTAGACTTAATTCCTCTTTATTTTTTATATACTTAAATAAATTTTTCATCAGGTATGGAACATTTTCGTAAGGTGGTGCGATATGTGCTACTTTCGTTCCTTTTACAATACCAACACCTTGTTTTCTATACTTTCCTGAATTTTCAATTAATCCATTCATTATTGTTTTATGAGCTTTTAGAAAGTCTTTTTCATTGTGATATTTAAAATTATTAATATTGTTATAAACTTAAATGGTATTTATTACTTCTTTAATGTCTTTTTCCGGACCTATAACTCTTTTATTTTCAATAATTGCAGTTATTTGTTTTTCAGTTAGCGTATTTCCTTCAAT
>WFMP01000041.1 GCA_015489035.1 Candidatus Altimarinota bacterium | reverse complement strand
CTTCTTTTTCTAATTGTGTAATTGTAACCATTTTTATAAGATTTAAGAATAAATGTAATTTTGTTATAATCTAATATTTTTTAAAATCAATACTATTTAATAAGTTTATTTACTAAACATACAATACCACAAGTAGTATCTTCTACTACTGTTGGTGTATATTTAATATTTTGGAAGTCTTTCATAGTTAATCAAGTTATTGACATTACAATTGTTATTATTCAAGTCATTGTTTATTTTTTAGATTTTAAAGTTTCTTCTTTTATTTGTTCAACTTTCTGTAATTCAGCTACTAATTGATAAACTTCTCAGTAAGGCTTAGAGGCTAAGTATTGTATTACTGTATTCAACAATTGTTCATTTACTTTATATTCTCTCATTTTATTTTAAATTAAATTATAAATATTATCAAGCACTTATCTTTACTGTTCCACTATCATTCCATAAAGCTCAATCTATACTTGGATCAGATGTAGGAATATTAGGCATAGAAATATTTCAAGTTCATCAAATTCTTAGTAATCAAGTTCAATCACTATTTTTAAACCGATATTGCCATCAATCTGTATTTGAAGCTAATGCAAAATTAGGTCAGTAATTAGGGGTACAAGTAGTGTTATCTGTAAATTTTATTTCTCAATTATTTTTTACTAGAAATCTAGTAGTTCAACTATTATTATCTACTCTTAATAAATCTCAAGCTCATTTAATATGTGTTTTAGCTTGAGGAGCATCTGTTCATATTCAAACATTTCAATCTAATAGTAAATGTTTTGAAGCATTAACTTGAAACCATTTTTGTTGTGTTCATAATGATTTTCAATTACTATCTTCTGTATAATTATCATATCATACTGACAAAAATCTATCATATCATACTGCAGCTCAATCACTTGATTGTAATGGATAACCCCATAATTGCCAAGTTTTATTTCATACAACAGCTCAATCAGCATCAATATATTCTACAAATTTTATTCAACCATTATTATTTCAATTCTTAACTTGTTTATCATTTCATACAGCTCTACTTGTTGTTATTTGTCTAAATTCAGCTGTTGTTTTTATATTTCAAGAAACATCTAACTTCTCAGTAGGATTTGTAGTGTTTATTCAGACATTACCATTAAATGTTTTTATTCAACTTATAGTTTCATTTCAAGTTGTATGCACTACAGCATTATCATCTGCTTTTAAATTCAAAGCATTATCTATATCAGTATTTGTTCATTGACTTTGTGTTTTCAAATTTATTTTTTGTAATGGCATTTTTATATTATTATATAATTAAATATATCTCAATTACTTAATCAATCTACAAATGTTATTGTAGTATTGTTAGTTTCAGTATAATTATCTGTTACTAATTGTAAAGCTCAATTTACATAAACTTGTATCCTTCAAGAAGTATATTTTGGAACTGTAAATGCAGTTTGTCAAGCACTAGCAACTATTTTTCATCTAACAACAGGTGAAATATAATTGTTTATATCAAATAAAGAGTTCCAATATGTAGTATTTCAAGGAGCAGTTCATATTATAGGAGAGATACAAATATAACTATTTCAATTATAATATACAGCATCATCTTTTAAATAATGAATATTCATATCATAACTTCCTTTCCAATTTAATCATTTATTAGGATTTATAAACTCAACAGCATCTCAAACATTTAATCAAGTAGTAAATGTTACTGTATTATTATCAGTCTCTGTATAATTTATTACAGGTGTTTGTTTTACTCAATTTATAAATACATATAAATTATTTTCTCAAGATGTATAAGAATAAGTTAAAGTAAATACTGTTTGATTTGCTGTAGCAGTATGGTAATCATATGCAAATACTCAATCACTTCATTTTCATCAACTTATTCAAGGAATACCTTGTGCTCAAGTATCTCAGTCTGTAACATCATAATCAAATGTTATTCAGTCTGTATAAGTTATTCTATATGTTTTTACTTTTCAAACAGTAGATGATAAAGTTATACTTTGTATTCAATTTCAAGTAAGACCTTGTATTCACGGAATACCTTGTGGTCATATATCTCATTTTAATCAAGTATCTCATTTAATACCTTGTGGTCAAGTTAATCCTTGAATTCCTTGTGGTCAAATAAACTTCAAAGCTTCAGCAACTTTTGTTTTATTGCTATCTTCACTATCTATGATTAGTGTTTTATCTCAAGAAACTATATTAGTAGTTTTTTCTGGTATCTGTTGCATTTGTATATCTGCCATTCTTGTTTTATTATTAAGTTAAAGTTCAATCCCATTCAGGTGTATAAACATAAAATACTCCATTATGTAGAAGTAATCTACTTCAATTTTCATTTGTTATTATTAAGTTATCCTCATCTGTAATATGTCATAAGTCAGTTTTAGGCTCATCTCTTCATATAAGCATTATTTATTTAGTAAGAAAAGTAAAAGGGCCACCCATATTAAAGGAGGCCACAATATAACAAGTATAATCCATATAACTATTGCTAACATTTTTTATAAAGTCAAATAATAAATATTATTTTAATTTACTTTTAAGGTCTGTTCATACTTTTTTTACTGTATTTCAAGCTCTATCTAATATTCATTCTTGTTTTACTTTTGACATTGAATTTTTGTCCATAAGCTCAATAAATCTTCTCCAAGCTCATCATCTACTATTTGCATCAGCCATTTCTTTTATGAAGGCATTTTTTACTCATCAAATAGGGTCAAATAAATTATCTATAAATCATATTTGTTCAGGTAATCACATTGGGGCTTTTCTACTATCTACTACAGCACTATTTACTATATTGTTTACATTTCTTTTTAAAAGTCAATATTGTGATTTAAGTTCTTTAAATTCTGGTCAATGTTGTTTTTCTATTAAATCATCAATACTCTTATTTAGGTAGTTTACTGTATCAGATAATGCTTTATAAGATTTAGTTCAAGCATCTCATCATTTATATAGTTTAGAAACTTCATTAGAATAAGCTTTTTTAAGTTCAAATGCTTCTTGTGGAGTAAAACTCTTTTTTTGTTTAAGTTCTTCAAATAAGTCTTTTAATGGTGCAACAGCTCAAGCTCTTTTACTTCACATACTATTTAATGCTTCTTCTATATTAGAATATATTTTTTTAGGAACTACTACTTGTCATTTTACATTTTTAACAGCTTCTCATATCTTGTTTCATACAGTATCAATATTTTTAACTACTGTTTCTGCTGTATTTTGTAAAGTGTCAAGACTTCAATTTAATTTTCAAGTTCTAACTTGTTTATATAAATCAACAGCATCTTTTGTAGTATTTTTTAGTATATCAAGTTTTTGTGATGCATTTAATCAAGCTCTACTAGGTGTTAATGCTCTGCCAACCAAACTATGAATATCTTTTGATTTTATAGGGTCTGTTAATTTAGAAACAATTCATTTTTGTGGAATATCTATATTTACAATTTTTCAATCTACAACTCAAGGCTTAGTTTGTATTCAATGTTCATTTACTACATTTGCTTGATATTCTTCTTTAGGTATTTTTACTGTGTTTTCAGTAGGTATTCAATTATCTTTAAGTTGTGTATCTATATTTTGATAATCTTCTTTAACTTTATTTTTTAACATCTTTTCTCATTTAATTCATAAGAAAGTCATTACTAGATTAGGGACAAAACTATCAAATTCTTTTTGATATTTAGGACTTAATTGTGCTTTATATTGTTTTAATATAGGTAATTTGTTTAGCCAGTCTCAACCTGTATTTATAGCATTTCATAAGTCTTCAAGTGCTGCTTTTCAACTATCAGTTTGTCAAAGTGCAGATGTTGCAGTATTTAGTGCTGCACTAACTATAGGGTAAACTGTATCTTGAAATGTAGTTAATCATCATTCTCATATTTTTAATGTTTGGTCTGCTAAGTTATTAGTTAATCACGTCTCTTTTGCCCATTTAGTATCATAGATAGGATTATCTATTTTGTGTCAATCTACTGCTTCAGCTAGTCTTTGTCAAGCAACTAGTCAAGCTCAAATTGTTCAATTTATAGCTGTTCAAACAGCATTTCATAGTCAAGTAGCAGTATTTTCTACTCATTTTACTCATATATTCCATAGTTTTCATAAACTATTATTAGTGTCAATAAGTCATACATAGTTTTTATTTTCTTCTGCAGTTTTTTTTACATTATCTAAAAGACTATTATCTCCATTAAAATAAGCATCAGCTATTTTTTTATGTTCTGGACTACTATCTATATATTTTTTTAGAATAGTATTGTCATTAAATTGTGTTGCATCTAATCATTGTTTCATAGCTTCTTGTCTAAGCTTAGTAGCAAAGTTTGCTTGTCTGAAAAATAAATCAGATGAAGCTTTTGCATCAGGTCAAAGATTTTGATTATTTGCTTGATTTTGTTTATCTCTAAGAGTTATATTTCTATCATACATAAAATCTTTATTCTTTTTTTGTGTAAGTGTTTTATTGTATAATGTGTTTACATCTACTCAATTCTGTTTTGAATAATCACTTAATCTAGTAGCTTCATCTTGAGAAAGTCAAGGAAATTCTTGACTCATCTCAGGATTTATAGTATTATTTATTTTATTAAGGAGCAATCAAGCCCCATAGTCTAATAATCACATAGTTTATTTTCATTTTAAAATAAAATCTATTCATTGAGAATATTTATTCCCCGTTGAATTATTACTTTTTTCTATCTTATTTCAAGTATTTATTCAAAATATATTTGCTACTGATTTAGTTAGTCATAAAGTTTTATTTATATTGTCTTGTTCGGTTGTATCTGCTCATATATTTGAAATTCATTTAGCATAGAATTTTACAGGTTTCATTCAAATAGATTTTCTTAATGAATTTACTTTTATTTGTAAATCTTTTATTTTTCAAATATATCAACTCACATCATACTTTCATCTTGCTAAAGAACTAAGTTGTGAGGTGTAGGCATTTCATAAAACTTGTAAGTTCATTGCTAAAATAGCCCTGTTCTGTTCTTTTGTATTTGTTAAATTAGGGATTGTTTCTGCATAGTTTTTTATATCTTGGTCAGTTAAAACTCAAACTTCTCCATAAACTCATCTTGCTAAATTAGGCAATAATGCTTGCATTTTAGCTTGAATTATTTTTGCATTTATATTATATGGATTAGCCTTTATAAGTCTTCACATAGCAGGTCAAGTATTTGTTTTTTGAATACTTTGCCATAAACTATTTATTTGACTAAAAGCTACATTCACTTTATTTAATCATTTTCAAGTTGTATCAGTTAATCATCTTTCTCATCTACTATAATTTAATAAATTTATAATATCAGCATTTCATTCGCTATATAGTTTAGCTTTTTGGTTTTGAAAATAATCCCATTTCTTTTTTTGTTCTCAAGTGAATTTAATAGCCTGACTCGTTCCTACCGAATTAAATGTTGCTATATCAGCATCTGTTAATTTAATATTATTAGCAGGATTATAATATCAAAGTATTTTAGATGGATTATGTATAGTGTGTGTTCATATTAACTCTTTACCAGTTCAATTACTTTCTTTTACTACTATACTACCATCAGCATTTACTTTTTGAACAATAGCTACGTGTCAATATTTAGGTTGAGTAGGACTATTCATTATAGCTACACTTCATACTTCAGGTGTTCTACTATTTATTAGAGCCTTTTTACTTTCTAAACTATTTCAAAATACTTTTTTATATCACTCAGCTTGTAAAACATTATTTACAAAGTGTCCACATTGTCATCATTTAGTTCAATCTTTATATTGTGCTAGTATTTGATTTGTTTGTTCTATTTGTGGATTTATAGGTTTCCATTGTCAATTAGAGAAGTAGTATCAAGTATTTCACAATTTAACAGTTTTTATTGCATTGTTTTGGTG
>WFMP01000040.1 GCA_015489035.1 Candidatus Altimarinota bacterium | reverse complement strand
GGATAATCCCAATTATTAGTATGTTTTTTTTGTTTTTAATTATTATAACTTGAATATTTTCTTTTTATAAGATAAATACTTTGTTATTTTATGTGTTTTTTTGAATTATTGTTATTTTTTATTCTTGGTGGTTGATAAGATGATTTGAATATGTGATTTTGCTTATTTTATGATACTTAAGATATAGATGATATCAAAAACTTAATTTTACAGATATTTTCAATAAAAAACCTCAAACTAAGCAAGAAAAGATAATTTATAATCAATATTTGAAATCTAATAAAAAAATTGATGATTTATATCATTGGGTTATCGTCCCAACTTTTCAGGATCCTTATTCTATGCTAAAAGATAGTTTTGAAAGTATAAAAAAATCAAATTATGATAATAAAAAAATAATATTAACTTTAGCTTGAGAACAGGCAGATGAAAAAGATTTTAAAGAAATAGAAAGACAAATTTTGAAAGAATATAGAGATATATTCCTTTTTGTAAATACAACATTACATCCAAAATGACTTGAATGAGAATTACAAGGTAAAGGCTCAAATGTGACTTATGCTGCAAAAAATACTTATCAAAAAATATTAGATTTATGAATTGAAGATAGTAATGTTTTAGTTTCAATTATGGATTCGGAATCTATAGTTCAAGATAGATATTTTAATTCAATAAGTTTGGAGTATTGTTTGACTACTGAAGGTATGCAAGATAAAACTATTTATCAGCCTATGTTATTTTTGTTTAATAGATTTTTTTCAGCTCCATTTTTTTCAAAAGTTATATCTTTATCTACAACATTTTATATTTTAGCTGCAAGTATAAAGTGAATTGGAACAAGAGCTCAAGCTGTTCAAGCTCAAAGTTTAAAATCACTTTTACAAACTAATTTTTATTCTGTGCAAACTATTACGGAAGATTGACACCAATATTACAGAACTTATTGTGCTTTTGATGGAAAATTTCAAGTAAAACCGGTTTATGCTTATGTCTTACTAGAGCCAGTTATTTGACAAAACTTATTTGAAAGTATTAAATTACAATATAATCAGATTAAAAGATGGGCACATGGTGCTTTGGATTTACCATACATTATGATTTGTTTTTTTCAAAATAAAAAATTACCAAAATTGAGGACTTTATATGAAATATTTTGGCTAACAGAATCTTCAGTTTTGTGGAGTAGCTTACAATTTATTTTATTTTTTTGAACAATTTATTTTTATATTTTATGATGAGTCTATGGTAGTATTATGATTAAATTTTGATTGCTATGATTTATAATCCTTATAGTTTTAAATATTATTACATTATTTTTCTTTCCTTGGTGAAATCTTAAAAAAAAGAGATATAAAATTTATGAAGCTAGTAAATATATATTTTTATCATTTACAATTATGTGACCTATGCTTTTGGTTTTAAGTTGATTACCTGCATTGCATGCACAAATATTGATTTTATTTGGAAAACAGATGTGAAAATTTAATGTAACCAAAAAATATAGGAATTAAAAATTGATTTTCTATGTTAAAAACTTATATTTGTTAAGTATTTAATTTATTATTTTAGATTTAAAAATATGTTAGAATTAAAAAAAGAATTAGAACAAAGAGGATTTTTACATCAATATACAAATGAAAAGGCTTTTGAAATATTTGAAAGATGATGAAACAATTTTTATTTTGGTGTAGATTGTAGTGCAGATTCTATGACTATATGAAATTTTGTTGCATTACAAATGGCACTTTATTTTATGTTAAGATGAAATAAATGTTATTTATTGGTATGATGAGCTACTTCTACAATTTGAAATCCATGATGAAAAGATAAGGAAAGACCTATTTTGACAGAAGAACAATTAGCTAAAAATCAAGAATGAATAACAAAACAATTTTGATTATTAGTTAGTAATGTTGAAAAAATTACTTGAAAAAAATTAGATTATGAAATTGTAAATAACTATGATTTCTTTAAAAATATGAATATATTAGAATTTCTTAAAGAAGTTGGTAGATTTATGACAGTTAATTGGATGATGTGAAAAGATATAGTTAAAAAAAGAATAACAGATCCAGATAAATGGATTAGTTATGCAGAGTTTTCTTATATGCTTATTATGTGATATGATTTCTATTATTTAAATAAAAATAATAAAGTTATCTTAGAAGTATGAGGTTCTGATGAATGGGATTGAATTCTGTCTTGAATAGAATTAATATCAAAAAAGCTATGAAATGAAGTGTATTGAGTTACTAATAAATTGATTATGGACTCAAATGGTAAAAAATTTGGTAAAAGTGAATGAAATGCAATTTGGCTTGATGAAAGTAAAACTTCTCCATATGCAATGTATCAATATTTTTTAAATTCTTTAGATGCTGATATACCTAAGTATCTTAAATTATTTACTTATTTAGATATAAATGAAATAGAAAAAGTAGTTTCAAAACATAATGAACAACAAGAATTAAGGTATGGTCAAAAAATTTTAGCTGAAAAAGTAGTTGAAATCATACATTGAAAAAAACAAGGACAATTAGCAAAAAATCTTTCTGAATTTTTATTTTGAACAGAAGATAAACTAGAATTATTATCAAAACTAAATCAAG
>WFMP01000039.1 GCA_015489035.1 Candidatus Altimarinota bacterium | reverse complement strand
CTTTATCCAGCAGGAAGAAGTATCCATTTTTATTCACAAAACAAGCATACTTATTATCTTATTCAAACAGCTTTAGAGTATGGATTTAGCCATAAAGATATTATGCTTATAGCAACACTTACACGGTATGCCAAAAATAAACTCCCATCAAATAGCCATCTTAAAAAATACGCTACGCTCCTCCCAAAACAAAAAACAACGAAGCAACTCAGTTTTTTACTCTCACTCAGTATTATTCTACTAAGTCATAGACCTAGAAATATTGACTTTACCATGCAATTTGAAAATGGTACACTTCATATAAACTCTCAACGAAATCTCTATCTTGCAAAAGATGCACTCAATAAACTCCATTGTGAGCATGAAGATTTTAAAGTAGTTTTCAACTCAATCACCTCTGAACTTAAGTAATATTTTGTATGTTATATAACTGGTGTTACGATAAAAAGAATTTCAAAATTTTAAAAACTGTTGTAATATCACGCAACCATTACATTGTAGAACTAAAAGAGTACAAAAACAGATAACATATTTTTATACTCAACCGTTATCTGATGAAATTTATCTTATTATTTTACTTTCACAATTGTATAAATAAAACTTAGATATAATAAAATTTACAATATTAAGGATGTTTATGAAAACAAAACAAGAACTAATGCAAGACTTATTAACTAAGCTTAATATAACTATATCTACAAACTTATTCAATCCTCAGAATGGAACAATAACCAAAGATGGATTACTCGAAATAAGTCATGGAATAACAAAATTAATAAATAAAAATTCAGATAAACCAACAATTGTACAACATATAAACAGTCAATTAGGTACACCTCCTGATAGTGAACATATAGGTAATAATGGGCAAATAAGTTCCAAATTCATTGAAGATATTCTTACATATTTGCCAAAAGATTAATTAGTATGAATACAATAATAACAACTCAATATTTTAAAGAATATAGAAAAGAATTAGGTTTTACAAATCAAGGTGATGTCAAGAAATTTTTTGCAGGAAAAGATATAACACCAACTGTTGATTATAACTATATAAAATTATTAAATACTAGGCTTATTGAAATAATTAGAAAAATAAATTCATTAGTTTCAAAAGATATCAATGTAATTAAAATAGATGAATTTTGTACTGATAATGTAGCGTTAGTTTTCAATAAATTAAAAGACAATGATATTATAAAGAGATTAAATAATCAAGGAAGAAGACCCGAACAAGTATATTTTTCATGGATGAGAGGATATATTATTTCAAATTATTTTCTTAAGGCATTAAGTAAAATATTTGAAGTTAGCCTTAAAGATATATCATTAATTGGTGATGATGATTTAGTAAATATAGAATCTTTTAAAAGAACACCAACAGCTGATTTGGAAATTACATTAAAAGATGGTAGTAAATTAAGAATTGAAGTACAATCTGGATTTGTTGGTGTAAATGATATTAAACAACATAAAGTTCTAGAAGCAAAAAAAATTTTTAAAACTAATGGAATATCTTCATTAGCAATTCATTTTGATTTATTTAATGGTCAAGTAGCATTTATTAAATTAGATGAAATAGAAGATGATAATGTAAATTGGATTACAAGACAACAAATGGAAGGTCAAACTGTTTTCAATATAGATCAAAATTATTTTACTTGGAAACTAACTGAAACACCACCTTCGCTAGATGATATATTTGCAGATTAAAAATGATTAATAAAAAATTTAAAGTTTTAGATTTATTTGCAGGAGTTGGTGGGCTTAGTTATGGCTTTGCACATGATGAGAATTTTGAAATAGTAGCAGCAAATGAACTTTTACCTGACATGGCTAAAGCATATTCATTAAATTATCCAGCAGTTAAAATATATAATTATGATATAAAAGATTTCGGACTTGAAAATCTTACTAAAGATTTACAAATTAAAAAGGGTGATATTGATTTAATTGTTGGTGGTCCACCTTGTCAAGCCTTTTCAACCGTAGGAAAAAGATTACTTGATGACCCAAGAGGTCAACTATTTCAAGAATATTATAGGGTATTAGAAGAG
>WFMP01000038.1 GCA_015489035.1 Candidatus Altimarinota bacterium | reverse complement strand
TATTTGTATAAATAACTTCTCATCATTCAGGATCTGAAACCATGACAAAGTTATCAAAATTGTATTTAGGAAATTTATTTGTAAGATAATTCGTTATTTTTACTCATTTTCAAGGATCTGAAACATAACCATCACCAACATTAGTAGTTAGATATCCAAAGAAAGTTTCTCTCAAACATTTTGCTAATCTAATCTTAGTAGCTTTTGTTATATCAGGGTCTCCAAAAACTTTTGAAATAGTACTTTCTGCATCTTTTTCTTTCACATCTCAAGATAAGGTTAAAACATCTATAACTTTTCTATATTCTATAGCAATCTTATTATTTTTATATTCATGATGATATAGAGTATTTTGATAACCAAAAAGCTTATTATTATCATCCAGTGTAAATTTATCTGATGATAAAAATTTAATTATATCACTTCTTATAGTTTCTAATTCTGGATTTAAATTTTCAGATAATTCTTTTAATATTCATTGTCTAAGATTATCTAATCATCATTTTGAATTACCTAACACTTCCTTTTGTTTGTCTTCCAAAGAAAATACTCTATTATCTGCTGAATTTAAAAAATACACTTTTCTTCATTTTTTTGTATCATAAATAACTTGTATTTGATTAGGATCTTGTTGCAAAAGAGTAATTTTATCTCAAAGTTTTATCTTTGATAATTCTGGATATTCATGAACCAATTTATTTACAAGATTTTTATATCTATCACTAATTCAATCTTCTTTTAACATTCAATTTAAAATAGAAAAAGAGGTATCTCATTCTTTCACAACATAACCATCTGGATCATACTGCTTTTCAAATTTCGGTCATAAATTTTCTACCATCAATAATTTAATTTATCTAATAAATAATAATTTAATTGTAATTAAAAATATATTTTTGTCAAAAAAAACTAGCTAAATTAAATCAGCTAGCATAACTACAATAATATATCCAGATATTTTTATTTGCCTGACTCATAAATACAAAGTCCGGACTTTATAAAATAATTTATTTGTCTATTATTTCTATAAAAGCAATAAATTACTAACTTAAAAAATTTAAAATTTAAATCCGGACTTATCCTGTAATTCTATAGTTTTATTTTTTACTAAACTCTTCCTTACAATGTGTAAAGAAATGATTTACTAGATCTAATACATTTTCAAATCATTCTCTTTTATAAATAACATTTTCATTTCCAACTTTTAAATTAAAGTTTCAATTATATGTTCATTTAGATGTTTTTTCTACAAGTAAATTAAGATGAACTTCTTTATTATTTTCATCTACATATTTCTTTAAATAAGTATCTAATTTATTTTCAAATCATTTTTGTATTAAATCTGAAATAGTATCTTTTATAGGTTGTTCTAAACCTTCAATTTTATGGTTTATTTTTACTTCAATATTATTTACTTTTAGTGAATTTATCATTTTTGTTTTAAATTAATATATAAATGTAGATGTAGTATAAAAAGTTAAATATTTTTTTCAATTCTAAATTTAATATTTTCATAAAATCTTAATATCCTTCGCAAAATAGAATAATTCTTGTAATGCATCATCTAATTGTTTTTTATGTTTAGGGATTTTAAAATCCAACCAAAACATATACTCAAATTGATTTTCTTTTGTAGATAAAGACTCTATTTTTGTTAAATTTATGTTCTGTGTCGCGAATGCTCCAAGGCATTTATACAAAACTGCAGATACATCTTTCACTTTAAATAAAATAGACATTTTTCAATTATTTGAATAATTTTTAATTTCTAAATTTTTAGAAACCACAATAAAAAATCTCGTAGTATTACCGTCTTGATCATTTATATTTTCATTCAAAACATTTAATCAATAAATCTCTCAAGCTAATTTAGAAGAAACAGAAGCTAATTCATTATTATTTTGCTCCTTAATATATTTTGCAGATCAAGCCGTATCTCAAAAAATAATTGGTTGCAAGTTTCTCTTTTTTAAATATTTTTCACATTGCATAAGTGCCTGATAATGAGAATATACTTTTTTTATTATCTTTTTATCAGAAGAAGTTGATAACAAACAATGAGAAATAGGTAAATAACACTCTCAAACAATTTTAAACCCCCCTTTTGATAAAATATTAAAATTTTCATAAACACTACCTGCATAAGAATTTTCAATCGGAACTACAGCAATTCCATTTTCTTTTTCCATATTATCAAACATATCTTGAAAAGAAAAACATCAAATTATATTTTCTTCAGCAACTTTATAAAATTTGGAAATCTCATTTGAAACAATATGTGAATATGCTCATTTTTCTCATTGATAAAAAATTTTCATCTGTCAATATTATTATAAATTGAAATAAAAAAAGTATTTTTTATAATGTCTAAGATAATAATTTAAAATTTATTTATTTCAAACTATAAATTTATGAAAAAGCTAATAATTGCTTTTATAATATGAGGTTTCTTAATAAATCGAAGCTATGGACAAGAAGGTTTTAAAGTTCATCAAGGAGACTGCTCAACAAGTAGTATTACATATTTTACTAAAATGTCTAATTTATTATTTAGTAATAATACTTCTAATCAAAAAGTGGTAACAAAAAATGTTTATAAAAAGGCAATAGAAAATTTAAAAAAATACTGTAATTTAGAAAAATGAGTTCCACAAACTTCTTCATTTATAAATCAACTTACAGATGTAGCATTTAGAAAAATAGATGCCATCAAATGAATGACTTATTGATTAACTCCCGACCCAAAATGATTAAAATGGAGAAATTATTTAAACATAATCTCCAAAAATAATAATGAGAAACCACAAAATATTATAAAAATTTTTAAAGAATTACGATGAACAGCAAAACAAAATATGAAAGCAAACGATAATACTCTATATTGAAAGTATCTTTTAACTTGTAATGAAATCTGAAATATATACCAATACCTTTTAACAAAAAATGATAAAAATACAAATTTAATCAATCAAATTTTTATGGATACTTGTCAACAAATGGCTAAAGAAAGGTATATGAGAGAATGGACACTCGTGCAAAAGATAACTTTTATCAATTTTTATACCGATATAAATAAAAAATTATTTGAAAATTTTTCAAAACATACTGAATGACAAACCTCATTCTCAGATAAACTTATGAAACTATATGATAAATTTACAGTAGCACTTTGAAATTTTCAATATCTCGTTTTGAGATTTGTAAAAGTATTAGATGCAAACACAAAATAAATTTAATTATTTTAAAAATATTATAAATATGACAGACAATAAACAAACACCTGTAGATAATACACAAATACAACCAAAAAATCCAAGAACAAGAAGGGTTGTAAATAGAAATCAAACAATTCCAAATAAAAAAGTTAAAAAATGAGCAAGTATTTGATGAAAATGAATAATTATAGGAATACTTATATTTCTCGTTCTTATTATTGCAATAATGTTTTTTTTCTTTTTTTACCTAACAAACAATCCAAATGCTGCAAAATGATTAGGTATGTGACCAAGTTCAATTAAAAGTATAACTTCTGTATTTGCAGGAATATTATTTTGATCACTATTTGTATTATTTCTAGTTTTGTGACTTATAAATATATATAAACTCAGTATAAAAAAAGAATGAAAATTTAGATATTGATTATCAAGTTTTGTGATTTTTCTGTTATGAATTACAAATATTATATTCTGAGTTATAGTATTCAGTAAAATAAGTAAAATAAAAACTTGAAATATAATTGCATCTACTAATGTATTAATTTGAAATGTAGAATTTTCAAATCCGAATAATCCTAAAGAGCCTAGATATGTATCATTGTATAATAATAACTATCCTTTAATATGACCAATCAAAATATTATTTTTATTAAATAAAGATATGTTTAATAGAGTTTATTATCCTCAAATATTAAATAAAGAAAAATGATGAATAATTCCCGTATCATTTATCTTAAACTGTGGAAATTGACAGATATTAAGATATAATTGATATAATTTTTCTCAGAATAAATATTGTTTATACTTAAAAAAATGAGAGTATAACATAAAATTTAAATTCATTTATAATACTAAAACTGAAAAAAATAAAGAATTTATATTACCAGGTAAAAAAATCAATATAGCTTCTCAAGTTAATATTTTATCAAAATATAATATAAAAAACAAAAATGATATAATTATATGAAGAATCTGAGATTTGATTAAACTGAACTTAAGTAATATCCCGATAGATTTAAATTTGATTTCCAATGAACTAGGGATAGATTATAAATGAAATTGACAATTTAAAAAGGCAGAATGAATTATAACATTCTCATATAAAACAACCTGAATACATTATATTAATATAAAAATTCCTTGAAATACTTCATACCCTATTTACAGATTTCCAGTAAGAGTCTTATCTTCAGACAAACCTATGTGTAATATATGAATCACCAATAATAATAATAAATATTCATTTAAATTAAATACAATCCCTTATGCTGGGAATCCTATAGTAAAGTATGAATATAAAGTTTTGAATGTAACCAATAATAATATTATAAAGAGTTGAAAAAAGGAGATGTTTAATACAATGCTAAACAATGGTTCAGATTATCAAGTCCAATATAAAATAATTGATACAAAATGAAATAAATGAGAGTGTAGTTCTTCTATAATTAGATTATCGAACAAAATAAATTATAAATATAATATTAAAATAAATAATAAAGTTTTTACTGGAAACCATATAATATATGAAATAAATCAAATTCCGTTTAAATATAATATACAAGTATGAAAAATTACTCCAAATAATAATGTAACAATATGATTTGATTTAAATAATAATAATCAAATAGATGAGTTAGGCAAAAAATATACATGAATTATAAAAAACAAAAAATGAAAAACTATAAATGTAATAGTCAAGGATGCATACTGAAATAAGATTCTTAAAAAAATAACTTTCAAAGTGAGACTTAAAAATGTGATAGCTAAACTATTGACTAACAAAATTAAATGAAGTTTACCTTTAACTGTCAAATTTGATGCATCTACTTCTATAGTTAATACACCAAATGATTCAATTGTATTCTTTAATCGAAATTTTTGAGATGGTCAAAAGGATTTGAATACAAATCAATGAGTTATAGAACATACCTATACTAAATATTGAACATACAAGGCAACAGTTAATATAAAAACAACAAAATGATACTCAGATACAGGAAGTGTAACAATATTTGTTCAAAAACCTATAAATACCGCAACCATAACTTTTCCTAATAATTTATGATGACAAATTTCTGTATGAGAAAATTTAGTTCTTAATTTAGATACAAATTGACCAGTTAAATCAGTAAATTGGGATTTCGGCGATGGAAAACAATTTAGTTGTAATTGAAGAGAATGTATGCAAATAAATCATACATATCTTAAAAAATGATTATATAGAATTAATGCAAAAATAACTTATCTAGATGGTTCTCCTACTACTACCGCAACAAGTTCTATAAATGTAATAAATAATTAAAAAAATTAACCTGAAGTAAATATCTTTCAGGTTTTTTAATAATTTATTTTATTAAATAGAAGATTAATCCAAGATTACTTCTTTAGTTATTTTTTCTGCTCCCAGACTCTACAAAGTATACATACAAAACAACTTCATTTTCTACTATAAATAATAACTTTGAGTTCGAGGACTATCTAATTGTAAATTCCTAATTTTACAGGAAAGACAGTCATAAATTATTCTGTAATTCTTTTCTATCTAAATTAGGATTTTATATAATATTTCGAATACCTCTTGTCTTGTAATATTTTTATTTAAAAATTCCCAACTTTTGGTAATATACCCTTTGTTCTCTGCCCACTCAATATAAGGTGCATACCAAGTTTTTCCTCAATCTTTCAAATCTCAAAATATTCTTCAAACAATAGCTAGAAATTGCACTCAAGTAAGTTTATTTCAAGCTAAAAAATATCAATTATCTCAATGTAAAATATTATTACAAACAACAAATCTCAATGCCAAGATAAATTCTTTATCGTGTTCTAATTCAGAAATATCTTTGAAAGATACCATACAATTTTTTTCAGGTAAAGAGAATAATCAAGCTTTTTTCATTCTATACAAAATTAATGTCATTTGATATCTAGTTAAACTAGCATCCAACATCAAATCTCCATGATCTCATTTTAATATTCAAGCATTTTCAAAAAATTTAATATAATCCATATGATTACTATTTTGATTTTCTCAAATTAACTTATTAGTTAAAGAATCAACTAAATCTTCTTTTTTAGATTTATTCTCAATATTTGCAGAAGCTAAAACAACAGAATTATTTTCTTTTTTTAACAGTCATATTTTCAGGTTTATTATTTTCTTGCTTTTTATAATTTTCTTGTAACCAACTCCAGGGTTCTACACAATAAGAATAAGTTTTTTCTATATTTTCTTCTCATTTTCACCAATAAGGATGAAATGGTGCAGAATTATTATCTATTTGAAAATGTAAATGATAAGTAGTTGCATTTCAAGTTTCTCAACAGGTTCATATTTTTTGTCATTTTTTAACTTTATCTCATTTTTTAACATTTGAAGTATGTAAATGTTCATAACAAAAATATAAATTATTAGATTTTATAACTACACAATTTCAAGCATCTTTTTTTACTCCATCCCATACTTTTACAGAATAGACTTCTCCATCTGTAAAACTTTCTATAGGAGTTCATAAAGGTAAAATTAAGTCTATACCATGATGAGGATAACCATAATCTGTTAATTCTCATTTTTCCCGATATCAATATTTACAAGTAAAACCAGTAGTATAAAATACTTTACTAGCAATAATAAATGTTTTAAAATCAATAAAATTATCTCATCATAAGCTTACCGGAGAATATTTACTTATTTGATTATCCCACTTACCATCATAAACTTCATCTAATTTAAATGCTGATAAAGTTTTAAAATCATTCACAACACTATCAGATAAAACATTCAAAAATATACTTAAATCTATCCATTTATAAGAATTATTTTCATAAGTTTCTTCAGGATGTCTTGGATTATAAAAAGGAACTAACATAATTTAAATAATTAGTAAATTAAATGTAATTATTCTAAATAAAAAAAAATACTAAGCAAATAGTATTATTGACATAAAATTTATTCTATCATCATTGCATCTCCAAATGAAAAAAATCTATATTTATTTTTAATCGCATGTTCATATGCTTTCATCATATTTTCATATCACATAAAAGCTACAACAAGCATAAGCAAACTACTCTTTGGTAAATGAAAATTTGTAATTAATTTATCTACAAGTTTATACTTAAATCATGGATAAATAAATAATTTTGTATCAAAACTTATAATTCAATTTTCTATTAAAATATCTCATGAAATAAATTTCTCCACATCAGAATCAAGAACATCTAATGAATTAAAATAATTGTTTTGTAATTTATTAGTCTTTTCTAATTTTTTGTACAAATAAGGTAAAGATTCCAAAATTCTTGTAGCTGTAGTTCATACTGCAATTAAGTTTTTTCACTTTTCTTTTAATTCTCAGATTTGTTTAAACATATCTATTGGTATTTGCACTGTTTCAGAATGAATTTCATAATCTTTAATATTTTGAACATCCACAACTTTGAAAGTCCCAAGTCAAATATGCAAAGTAGAATAAAGTTTTTTTACTCATTTTTTTTCTAATCTTTTTAATAAATCTTCTGTAAAATGCAAACTAGCTGTCGGTGCTGCTACAGATCAAGATGTTTGTGCAAAAACAGGCTGATAAGCAGCTTCCTTATCTTTTTTATATTCAATATAAGGTGGCAATGGCATACTTCATAGTTTATCAAACACTTCAATTATAGATTCTTTTCACAAATATTTTATTATTCTTCATTCTTCAGTATTTCAAACAATTTCAAATCTATATCCAGAAATATCTACCTGTTTTCAAACTTTAAATTTCTTTCAAGGATACACCAAAGCTTCAAATTCATTTTGTCATAAATCTTTCAAAAAAAACATCTCACATTTATTACAAACAGAAAGTTTATCATCTTGAGAAATAAAATTAAAAACTATATTTTCATCAGTTCTAATTCTAGCTTTGATAACTTTTGAATTATTCAAAAAAAGAAAATCATTTTCTCAGATTAAATTTTTAATATTTTTAAAGATTAAATCCTTAATTTCTCAGTTTTTACAATACAATAATTTACATTCATCAGCAGGATCAAAAGCCGTTTGAGCAATTAATTCTTTGGGTAAATTATAATCATAACTATCTAAATTTAACAAATCTTTCATACTAAATATATTTTATATTCAATTTTAAAATATTTTTCTATATTCTTCTACCAATGTTTAGTTTTTTCATCTTTTTCATATTTTTCTTTATTTTTTTCAATTTCTTCTTCTAAAGTTCAAGTTTTATATTCATCTAAAAGTGCTTGAATTGTATTTTTATCATAATCTAATAAGATATCAGCAATCTTATCTGAAAGTTGTTTAACCTCAAAAAGTCTTTCTATCACAATAGTATTTTCTGATAAATATTTATTTTTTTCCATAAGCTCTCTTTTTGAATGATCTATTTCTTTATGTAATTTTTCAACCAATTCTTCAAATTCCTTTATTTTATAATTTAGAGCTTCATTTTCTGATTTTAATTTACTCCTTTCATTATAACAAGTATCTACATTTTTTTTATTTCCATATCTAAATCCAGCCCAGATATAAATTATCAATGCTCACAAAAATATTCATACAAACAAAAATATCAAATTTGGTAAAACAGTCATTTAATTTTTTGATAAATATTTAAAAGAACTCTCAGCTGCTACAGCTCACTCAGCACAAGCAACTATAAGTTGTCTAAATCCACTATTTCAAGTAGAACAATCTCCTACTGCAAAAACTCCGTCAAGATTTGTTTCCATTCATTCATCAACTTCAATATATCCAGCTTTATTTCTACTTAAGTATTTATCAAGTCATTCTAATTTATTTGGAGTCATACCAATTGCAATAAATACGCCATCTACAGAAGTTTCTTTTATTTCTCCATTTTGTTCATATTTAATTCATTTAACATTACTCTCTCAAAATATTTCTTGCATTTGAGCATTCAAAATAAATTCTATATTTCATTTCTGCCTAGCTTTTTCTATCCGAATAGCTTCAGCTCTAAAAGTATCTCTTCTATGAACCAAATAAACTTTTTCACAAATATTTGATAAATACAAAGCTTCTATGAAAGCTGTATCTCATCATCAAATCACTGCAGTAGTCTTTCCTCTATAAAAAAATCCATCACAAGTTGCACAATATGAAACTCATTTTCAAAATAATTCATCCTCTCAAGGAACATTTATTTTATTTTTTTCTGTTCAAATTCATAAAATTAAAGATTTAGCTTGTATCTCTCCATTCATAGAAGTTTGAATCTTGTATCAAGCTTTCAAATTATTTTCATCTAAAGGTAAAATTGAAAGAACATTATCCATTTTATAATCTGCACCATAAGTTAATGCTTGTTTTTTCATCTTTTGCATTATTTCAAAACCAGAAGTAGGTTCATCAAATCAAGAAAAATTTTCAACAATTGGATTTTCATTTATCATACCTCACTCATTTGCTCAAATAATAAGTGGATTCATACCATATCTTCCTGCATAAATACCAGCAGTAACCCCTGCCCCACCAGCTCAAATTATCACTAAATCTTTCATAAACTTATTTTTTAATAAACTAAAAATATATAAACTTTTTATAGTTATTTTATGCTAATTTACTATAGAAAATCAAGATTAAAAAACTATTATAAAAAAATAATTTATAATTTATAACTTTTAAAAATATGTTAGTTTTTTTATGATGAGCTTGAGCATGACTTTCTGCATTGGTAAATATATTTCATGAATTATGATTTGAAGATATAATTGTTGTAGATAAATATCAAAGCCAAATTACAGATAAATTACAAGAAAAATGAATAAAAGTAGTTATTTGAGATGGAATTTATAATTTTCAAAAAGATGATATTATTTTCTATTCTGATGCTGTCGTAAATTCTCAAGATTTTCAAAAAGTTCAAGAGAATATAAAATTTACATATTTTCAATTTTTATGAGAAATATCTAAATGGTTCCAAACTATAGCTATTGCAGGAACTCACGGAAAAACTTCTACTACTGCTATGATATTAACGGT